>JAKAFQ010000153.1 GCA_021817875.1 Pseudomonadota bacterium | reverse complement strand
CCCGGGCTACACCCGCTTCTTCAGCTACATCTCGCTGTTCACCTTCTCGATGCTCATGCTCGTGATGTCGAACAACTTCATGCAGCTGTTCTTCGGCTGGGAAGCCGTGGGCGTGGTCTCGTACCTGCTGATCGGCTTCTGGTACACCCGGCCGAGCGCCATCTTCGCCAACCTCAAGGCGTTCATCGTCAACCGTGTGGGCGATTTCGGTTTCGTGATCGGCATTGCGGCGGTCTTCTCCTATACCCACTCGCTGTCCTACCAGGCGGCATTCGCCGCCGCGCCGCACATCGCGCAGCAGACGCTGCCGGTGTTCGGGGGCGTCAACGCGATGACCCTGATCTGCATCGCGCTGTTCATCGGCGCGATGGGCAAATCCGCGCAGGTGCCGCTGCACGTTTGGCTGCCGGACTCGATGGAAGGCCCGACGCCGATCTCGGCGCTGATCCACGCGGCCACCATGGTGACCGCCGGCATCTTCATGGTGGCCCGCATGTCGCCGCTGTTCGAGCACTCGGACACGGCGCTGTCGTTCGTCATGGTGATCGGCGCGACCACCGCGTTCTTCATGGGCGTGCTCGGTGTCGTGATGAACGACATCAAGCGGGTGATCGCCTATTCGACGCTGTCACAGCTCGGCTACATGACCACCGCGCTCGGTGCCTCGGCCTACAGCGCCGCGATCTTCCACCTGATGACCCACGCCTTCTTCAAGGCGCTGCTGTTCCTGGCCGCCGGCTCGGTCATCATCGGCATGCATCACGAACAGGACATGCGCAAGATGGGCGGTCTCGGCAAATACATGCCGATCACCGCCATCACCTGCTGGATCGGCGGGCTGGCGCTCGTCGCCACGCCGTTTTTCTCCGGCTTCTATTCCAAGGATGCCATCATCGAGGCGGTCGGCGCCTCGCACCTGTGGGGCTCGACCTACGCGTACTGGTGCGTATTGCTGGGCGCTTTCATCACTTCGCTGTACACGTTCCGGCTGCTGTTCATGACGTTTCACGGCAAGGAGCGCTTCCGCGAGGTGCACACGGAACATGGCCACGGGCACGGTGGTCATGGCGTTCACGAGCCTCACGAGAGCCCGCTGGTGGTCACGCTGCCGCTCATCGCGCTTGCGATTCCCTCGCTGCTCATCGGCTATCTGACGGTCGGACAGGTTCTGTACGGCGATTATTTCGGCAGCGCCATCCAGGTGCTGCCGTCTCACGATGTCCTGGCGCGCATGGCGGCCGATTACCATGGACCGGTCGAGCTCGCGCTGCGCGGCTTCCTCGGCGCGCCGTTCTGGCTGGCGCTGACCGGGTTCGGCACCGCGTGGCTGTTTTTCCTCAAGCGTCCGCAGCTCGCGGATGCGGCCGCGGAGAAATTCGGCTGGTTGCACCGGTTGCTGGTCGAGAAGTACTACTTTGACTGGTTCAACGAGAATGTCCTCGCCAGGCTGGCGCGCGGCGTGGGCCTGAGTCTGTGGAAGGCGGGTGACCAGGGGCTGATCGACGGCGCCATGGTGAATGGCACGGCCAACTCGGTGGGTTGGTTCGGCGGCGTGGTGCGGCGCGTGCAGAGCGGTTATCTGTATTCGTACGCGTTCTGGATCGTGATCGGCCTGGCCGCTCTCCTTGGCTGGTTCCTGGTCCGCGCCTGAGCGGCAAGAGCACATCGGAGAAAGCACAAGAATGCACGCTCACCTGCTGTCCATCCTGATCTGGCTGCCGATCCTCGCGGGGCTGGCGGTGCTCCTGCTCGGCGAACGCAACATCGGCGCCGGACGCTGGGTGTCGCTCGTCGCCTCGGTTGCGACCCTGGCGCTGTGCGTGCCGCTGTGGCAGGACTTCAACACCCATACCGCGGCCTATCAGTTCGTGCAGAAGGCGGCGTGGATTCCGCGCTTCCATGCCTATTACGCCCTGGGGGTCGACGGTATCTCGATGCCGCTGATCGTGCTCACCGCCTTCATGACCATTCCGGTGCTGATTGCCGGCTGGCGGGTCATCACCCGGCGGACCGCGCAGTACTACGCGGCGTTTCTGATCATGGAAGGGCTGATGATCGGGGTGTTTTCCGCCACGGATGCGCTGCTGTTCTATTTTTTCTGGGAATCGATGCTGATCCCGATGTTCCTCATCATCGGCATCTGGGGTGGACCGCGCCGCGTGTACGCGACCATCAAGTTCTTCCTGTACACCTTCCTCGGTTCGGTGTTCATGCTGGCGGCGCTCATCTACATGTACGTCAAGGCCGGCAGCTACTCGATCGCCGCGTTTCAGTCGCTGCCGCTGACGCTCACCGAACAGCGCTGGATTTTCTTCGCGTTCCTGCTCGCCTTCGCGGTCAAGGTGCCGATGTGGCCGGTACACACCTGGCTGCCGGATGCGCACGTCGAGGCGCCCACCGGCGGCTCGGTGATCCTCGCGGCCATCATGCTGAAGATGGGCGGTTACGGATTCCTGCGCTTCTCGCTGCCGATCGCGCCCGATGCCTGCCGCGAGCTCAACATGCTGATCATCGCGCTGTCGCTGATCGCGGTGATCTACATCGGCTTCGTCGCCATCGTGCAGCCGGACATGAAGAAGCTGATCGCCTACTCGTCGATCGCGCACATGGGTTTCGTGACCCTCGGGGCGTTTCTGGTCTATGAGATCGTGCGCGCGACCGGTGCGGTGCAGGGCGCGGCGATGGGCATGGATGGCGCCATGGTGCAGATGGTCTCGCACGGCTTGATCTCCGGCGCGATGTTCCTGTGCGTCGGGGTGCTGTACGACCGGATGCACAGCCGGCAGATCGCCGATTACGGCGGCGTGGTCAATACCATGCCGGTGTTCGCCGCATTCATGGTGCTGTTCGCGCTCGCCAACACCGGCCTGCCGGGCACCTCGGGCTTCGTCGGGGAGTTCCTGGTGATCCTCGCGAGCTTCAAGGCGGGCTTCTGGTTTTCGACGCTCGCGGCGGTGACGCTCATTCTCGGGGCGGCCTACACGCTGTGGATGGTCAAGCGTGTGGTCTTCGGCCCGGTGGGGAACGACCACGTGGCGAAGCTCACCGACCTCGACGGCCGGGAGTTCCTCGTTCTCGGCGCGCTTGCCGCGGCGGTGCTGCTGGTGGGGCTCTGGCCCGCTCCGTTGCTGAAAGTCATGGGACCTTCCATCCATCACCTGGTCGCCCAGGCCGTTGCCACCAAGATTCCGGTGTAAACCGCAATGACCGATGCCATGATGAACCTGCATTCCCTCGCGGTCGCGATTCCGGAAATCTTCCTCGCCGCCGCGATCTGTATCGTGCTGCTGTTCGAGGCGTTCTTCGGCGCCAGGCGGCCGGGGGCCACCGCGACGTTGACCCTGTTCGTCCTCGTGGTCGGCGCGGCGCTCACCGTGATGTTCGCCGACGTCGGTCAGCGTGTCGTACTGTTCGACGGCATGTACGTCGCCGGCCCGCTGGCGTTCGTGCTGAAGCTCGCGGGTTTCCTGGCGGTGGCGGTGGCGCTGCTGTATTCCCGCGCCTACCTCGAGAACCGCAACATCCTCAAGGGCGAGTACTACGTGCTCGCACTCACCGCGCTGCTCGGCATTTTCGTGCTGATTTCGGCCAACAGCCTGCTGACCGTATACCTGGGCGTCGAGCTGCTCGCGCTGTCGGTGTACGCGATGGTGGCCTTCGACCGCGAGTCGGGTGTGGCGGCCGAGTCGGCCATGAAGTACTTCGTGCTGGGGGCGATTGCCTCCGGAACGCTGCTGTATGGCATGTCGATCATCTACGGACTCACCGGCACGCTGAGCCTCGATGGCATCGCCGCGGCACTGCACGCTCCCGGCAGCCCCGGCGTCACCCTCGGGCTGGCGTTCATGGTGGTGGCCGTGGCCTTCAAGCTCGGGGCCGTACCGTTTCACATGTGGCTGCCGGATGTGTACGAGGGGGCTCCCACCAGCGTGACGCTGTTCATCGGCACGGCGCCGAAGATCGCCTACTTCGCGCTGGCATTGCGGCTGCTGGCCTACGGCATGCCGGGCACGACCATCGATTGGACGCGGATGCTGATGCCGCTGGCGGTGCTCACACTGGTGGTGGGCAACCTGGTCGCCATCGTGCAGAGCAACCTGAAGCGCATGCTGGCCTACTCGACGATCAGCCACGTGGGATTCATCGTGCTCGGCTTCACCGCGGGCACGCAGAGCGGCTACACGGCGGCGCTGTACTACATGCTGGTCTATGTGCTGATGGCGCTCGGGGCATTCGGGGTGATCGTCCTCGCCAGCCGCAAGGGCTTCGAGGCGGACAAGCTGGACGACTACAAGGGGCTGTACCGGCGCGATCCGCTGCTCGCGCTTGCGATGGCCATGCTCATGTTCTCGATGGCCGGCGTTCCGCCGTTCGTCGGCTTCTGGGCCAAGCTGCGCATCATCCAGGCGCTGTGGGAGACGAGTCACCTCTGGCTGGTGATCATCGCGGTCGCGATGTCGGTGGTCGGAGCCTTCTACTACCTGCGGGTGGTGAAGCTGATGTACTTCGATGAGGCGCCCGAGACGCTGCCGGCGACGGTGCGTTCGGCCGGCGTGCGGTTTGCGCTCGGGGTCAATGTCGCGGCGGTGCTCGTTCTCGGCGTTCTGCCGGCGCCGCTGCTGGATCTGTGCACGCGAATCATCCGCTGACCGACGGCGGGCGGCGCCCGCCGGAGGCAGCATTGCCGGCGTCGCGCCGCGAGGCCGGCGCCGGCCGGGGCGGGAGGCTGAGCGATGCGGCACACCGAGCTGTCCACCTCGCAGCGCATCGCGCGATCCCTTCTCATCGCCTTTCTCGCAGCCCTCGGTGCATGGATGCTGCGGCGTTTCGTGCCGGCGCTGTGCTGGGCCGTCGTTCTGGCGATCGCCACGTCCTCGCTGTATGACCGGTGGCGGGCACGCTTCCGCGGCAGACGGCGCGAGCTGTTGGCGGCGCTGACGTTCACCGCGTTGGTCGGGGTGGTGCTGATCGCGCCGCTCGTGTACGGGGCGGCGATTGCGGTGCGAGAGGCGGTCGCGCTGACGCACGCGTACCTGGGATCTGCCCACCATGGGCCACCGGCGCCGCCCGCCTGGCTCGCAGCGGTCCCGGTGCTGGGTGAGTGGCTGCGAGGTGCCTGGCACGACCTGTTCGCGAACGCCGGGACCGTACCCGGGATGCTCGCACACCTGCGGCCGACCCTGTTCGAATGGACACGGAGACTGGGCGTGCAGGCTTTCCACCGTGTGGTCACCCTGGTATTCACCCTGCTCACGCTGTTTTTCGTCTATGTGCGCCGCGACGCGCTCGCCGGCGAGGTGCTGAGCGCGAGCCGTCGACTGTTCGGTGCGTCGGTGGATCGGCTGCTCGAGCATGCCGTCGCCGCCATCCGCGCGACGGTCGACGGCGTGGTGCTGGTCGCCGTTGCCGAGGGGGCGATCATGGGCGCCGTGTATGCTCTTGCGGGGGTGCCGCATCCGGTTCTGCTCGGCGCCGTCACCGGGTTGTTCGCGATGATTCCGTTCGCGGCCCCGATCGCCTTCGGAGCGATTGCCTTGGTGCGGGTGGCCCAGGGCTCGATCGCCGCAGGGATCGCCGTCGCGGTGGCCGGCACCGCGGTATTGTTCGTGGCCGACCACCTGGTGCGCCCGACGATCATCGGCGGGGCGGCGCGGCTCCCGTTCCTGTGGGTGCTGCTCGGGATACTCGGCGGCGTCGAGTCGTTCGGGCTGCTCGGGATTTTCCTCGGGCCTGCGCTGATGGCGGCGCTTCTGGCGATCTGGCGCGACTCGGTCGCAACGGGCTGATCGAACCCATCGGAGAGCGCGGCCTCGAGCGCGCCGGTACCCGCAGAAGAGCACCCGGGATGCCCCGGAGGGATCAGCGCGATGGCCGAAGCTCGGGCCCGAGCGGCCGGTGCGGCTGCCTCACGCGGTTTTTTTTCTGCGCGAGATCAGGCGCACGGCGAGCAGCAACACGCCGATATTGAGGATCCACCAGGCCCAGCCGCTGTGCTTCTGCAGGGTCTGGAGCGTCGTGGGAGCATTCGGCAACGTGACGGTGCCGGAGAGCAGCTCGCGGATGCCATCGTGCGCCACGATGACCTCGATCGACTGTCTGCCGCCGCGCAGCCCGCCGGTTGCAACGACATAGGCGCCGTGCTGCGTCGAAACCTGTACGGCGTGACCATCGAGCCTGACGGACAGATTGCCCGCTCCACTGACCGGGAGGTGATTGCGTGTGCGGCTGACCCACAGCATCAGCCTGCCCGGAAGCGCCCGGGCGTCGAGCACCAGTTGCGCGGAGCTTGCCACCTGCACGGCCTGCGACGCGGCAGCGCCGGCGGCCGGGATCGGGATCAGGGCCGCGCAGACGGTCATCGCCATCAGCACCGAGGCCAACGCCTCGAGCGCTCGGCAGGCTGCGGTCCTCAAGGCTGCGTATCCAGCCGCAGGAATCCCTCCAGCGCGACCAGTCCGGTGAGAAAGCCCTGGTACTGCTCGGGGTCGAGACAGGCGAGCAGGGAACGTTCGCGCTCGAGCGCAAGCGGCACCAGCTCCCCGTACAAGCGTTGACCGGCCTTGGTGAGGCGCACCTGCCGCTCCCGCCGGTCCGCTCCGGCGGCGGTGCGCTCGATGAGATTCCGGGCTTCGAGCTCGGCAATCGCGCGGCTCACGCGGGTCTTATGCATGCGCGTGCGCGCGGCGATCGACTGGGCGGTGCAGGCATCCCCGCCCACGATCGCCATGACACGCCATTGTGGCATGTCGAGTCCAAAGCGCTCGCGGCAGATCCCCGCCAGGTACTGGCTGACACTGCCCGCCAGGCGGTTCAGCCGGAAGGGGACAAAGGCGCTCAGCTCGAGCGATTGCTCGGTCGCAGATCGGCCATTCACCGGGGGGCTCCTTGGAAGTCGCGCGCGCAACCATTCGGTCGCATCATAGTGCAAAGCATAGCGGGAGTCCCTGTTGCGCGGGTACATCGAGGATCGGTGCCGTCCCGATGCCGTGCCACGGGTGCCGCCGGGTCGCATCTGCCTGTCGGGGCGGCGCGCGGCTGTTGCCCGGACAACAGCGGGCGCATTAAAATCACCAGCGATTCCACTGTGCCCTGCCACACCGATTGTCCGAGTCCGGGGCACCCGGGACGACGCGCGTTCTCCCGGGCCGCGACCCTCGTGGCCACCAGGCCATCAGCAGAGGAGCACCCCCGAACCAGGACAAGCGGGCCGCCATGTTGACGTTTCACCCTCTCGAACTGCAGCAGCGCACGCGGATTGCCGAGGACGCGGTCTGCCTGGAGCTGCGGCCGCCTCCCGGGCTCGAGGCCGCCTATGGTTTCCAGGCCGGCCAGTATCTCGTCGTGCGCGCCACGATCGCCGGGCACGAGGTGCGGCGCACGTACTCGATCGCCAGCGCGGTGGGCGGAGCGCTGCGCATCGGCGTGCGGGTGCAGGGCGAGATGTCGCGTTATCTCGCCGAAGGACTGCCGGTCGGCGGGCGGCTCGAGGCGCTCGAGCCCGCCGGGGGATTCGGGTACACGCTCGATGCCGCTTCGTCGAAATCCTATGCCGCGTTTGCCGCCGGCAGCGGCATCACGCCGATCGTCTCGATCGTCGGTACGCTGCTCGGCGTCGAGCCAAAGAGCCGCGTGCTGCTGATCTACGCGAACCGTTCGATGGCGCGCACGATGTTTCTCGACGAACTGCTGGCGTTGCAGGCCCGGTATCCGTCACGTCTCACGCTGCATCTGCTCACCAGTCGTGAGCCGCAGGACAACGAACGGCTGAGCGGCCGGCTCGATGCGGCGAAGCTGCGAACGCTCGCGCACAGCGCATTCGATCCGCGCGCGATCGACGCATTTTTTCTCTGTGGACCGGGCGAGGCGGCCGGGCAGTGGAGCGCGACGCTGCGTGACCTGGGCGCCGCGGGCAGGATTCATGCCGAGCACTTCACGATCGAGCGCCTCGGCGCCGCGACGGCCGTGCCGCCCGGGTTGACCGCCGTCATCCTGACGAGGGATGGGCAGCGGCACACCTTTCAGATGCCCCGGGATGTGACGATTCTCACCGTGACCAAGGCCCTGGGCCTGGGAGTGCCGTACTCCTGCCGGGGCGGAGTCTGCGCGGTATGCCGCGTCAGGGTCATCGAGGGGACGGTGGCGACGAAGCGTAACAAGGCGCTCGAGCCCGGGGAAGTGCAGGCGGGCTATGTGCTCGCCTGCGAGGCGAAGCCGGCCAGCGAGTGCCTGCAGATCACCCGCGAGGAGACCTAGGGTGAACCGCACGGAGCACGCTGTGCCCGCGTGCCGTGCAGACCGCCTGGTGTCTTTGATCTTGATCCGGTCTATGTCGGGCGGGCCCGCCGCAGGATGATTTCGCGACACCATGCGGCTATCATGCTCGGCACTCAAACCGAGTACGAGGGGATCCCCCATGCAGGTTTATCCGCTGATCGTCGACGGCGAGTCCATCACCACGGGCAGGATGCTCGAGGTCCGTAACCCTGCGGATGAGTCGTTAGATC
>JAKAFQ010000152.1 GCA_021817875.1 Pseudomonadota bacterium | reverse complement strand
GATCGAGATGTAGGTCGCGCGAGGGACCGTGACGCGCGCGTTACGGGCTTCCTCCTGATAGATTGCCGTTCCCTCGATGCCGAGCATGCTGTCGAACGCGTAGATGGCGCCGATCCCGAGGCCGGGGGCGTAGACCGCAGCGGGGGAGAAGTCCCCGAGGTGCAGGCCGCCGAGTCCGATATGAGCGACGATTGCGATGTCGAGGATGAGGATCAGAAGCACCTCGGCGCTCAGGGCAATCGCAAGTGCCGTGGCGGCGAGCGTGATCCGGCGGTAGGCCAGGAAGCTGACCAGTATGATGCTGAGGTAGGCCCACAGGTACCACTCGGTGTGCCATCCGGCAGTCGTTCGCAGCAGCCGTTCGAAAAAGAACGCGAATGCCGTGACGGTCGATGCCGACAGCGCGAAGTAACATAGCGCCGCGATGTAGGCGGCGGCCAGGCCGGCGGTGCGGCCGAAGCTCGCACTGATGTAGGCATAGAATGCGCCGGCATTCTTGATGTGGGGAATGATCCGCACGTAGCCGATCGCAAACAGAAACATGACTGCGATCGCGCCGAGATACGTTCCAGGTATCCCCGCTCCGTTGCCAAATGCGAACCCCAGCGGCATCAGCGCCACCACCACCGCCATGGGGGCGGCGGCCGCCATGACCATGAACACCACGTCCGCGGTGCCGAGCATGCCCTGGCCGAGTCGACCCTGTTCTACTTCACTCTTGGAAGAATTCACTCGAATACCAAATCTCTAGGTAGTGGTGGTGACGGTTCGTGAAAGGCACCGGCCTGGTTGCCGCCGCAGCGCGCGCGAACGCCAGCTGCTCCTTGCCCCCGCTGCTTGCTTGTCAAGCGAGTTGTGTATACCGTTTCCCATCTGATAGTTCAAGTCTAAAGCAGTCGCGATGCAGGAAAGCCGAGACCACATGCGTCGGCGCGTCGGACGCGAACCCGGACAGACGAGGCGTATCCCGCGATGAACAGCATCCTTGAATCCGGTGGTGATGAGGCGGATATGTCGGTGCTCGATGCCTTTGAGCGCGCGCGCGCAGGCTTCGGGTCAAACCCGTTCATCCACATCCCCCGGGGTTGCCCCGGCGGCCCGTTGAGCTTGACCTATGAGGGGGCGGGCCAGCGGGTCGAGCGTATTGCAGACAGGTACCGTCGTGCCGGCTACGGTAGCGGTCACCACGTGGCTCTGCTGCTCGAATCAGGAGCCGAGTTCTACCTGCATTGGCTCGCACTGAACGCAATCGGCGCCACCCTGGTGCCGATCGGAGCCGATCTGGTCGCCGATGAGGTGCGTTTGCTGTTGCAGCACGGCGACGTGGACCTGCTGGTCTGTCTGCCGAACCGGGTTGCATCCCTGGAGCGCATCGCACAGCAAGGGCCGGCGACGAACATCGCCCGCGTCGGGTCCGGGGACGAACCGCTGCCGGAGGCGCCCGAGCCGCGTTCCGGAGGCGCCGCGGGCGGCGCCGCAGCCATCGTATTCACCTCCGGCAGCACCGGCGCACCCAAAGGCTGCCTGCTCTCAAACGAATATTTCCTGAGATTCGGGCGCTGGTATCGCGATCTCGGCGGGCGATGCAGCCTGCGCGCCGGACAGGAGCGCTTCATCACGCCGCTGCCGCCCAATCACGTGAATGCCCTGGCGTTCTCGAGCATGGGGGCGATCATGACCGGGGGCTGCATCGTGCAGCTCGACAGATTCCGGTCCGCGCAGTGGTGGGAGCTGGTGCACGAAAGCGGTGCCACGGTCATGCACTACCTCGGAGTGATGCCCGGGATGCTGCTGAAGTTGCCGGAAGATCCGCGGGAGCGTCAGCACGGCCTGCGGTTTGGCTTTGGCGGAGGCGTGCGGGCAGCCGATCATCAGCGGTTTGAAGATCGTTTCGGGGTGCCGCTGGTGGAAGCCTGGGCCATGACCGAGACCGGGGGCACAGGCACCCTCTCGACGCATGGCGGTCCGCGCCACGTGGGCACGGGCTGCATCGGCCGGCCGTGCGCGACATACTCCGAGGCCATGGTGGTCGACGAACGGGATCAGCCGCTGCTGCCCGGCATGGTGGGGGAGCTGGTAGTGCGCGCGAGCGGTCCTGATCCACATCGGGGCTTCTTTTCCGGTTACTACCGCAACCCGGAGGCGACCGAGTCCGCCTGGCGGGGCGGCTGGCTGCACACCGGTGACCTGGTCCGCCAGGACGAGGCGGGTTGTTTCTTTTTCGTCGGGCGGCGCAAGCAGATCATCCGTCGCAGCGGCGAGAATATCTCAGCCGCCGAAGTCGAATCGGTGCTCGCCTCCTGCAGCAACGTCCGGCTGGCCGCCGTGGTGCCCGTCCCGGATGAGATCCGCGAAGAGGAGGTGTTTGCCTGCGTCGTGCTGGATGCGGGGCTTTCACCGACCCGGGAGTCGGCCGAAGATCTGCTGCGTCAGATGGCAAAGCACGTGTCCTACTACAAGCTCCCCGGGTACATCGCCTTCGTGCGTGAGTTGCCGACGACCGCCACCCAGAAGGTTCGTTACGGCGCCATCATCGAGCTCGCGTGCTCGATGATGGCAGACGGGAGCGCCGGATTCTTCGATGTCAGAAGCGCCAAGCGTGCGCATCGCAGTGAGCCGGGCCCGGCGGCTCAATCCCGGTAGATTGCGCGCGGACGGGGCGTCCGGTGCCGCATCTCGCACGCGCGGCACGTCCGGCACATTGTGCGGGACGTGCGTCGACATCAGGGCTCGCTGATCCAACGTGGCCGGTATCGCCAAGCATTTGGCCGCTTTTGCAATCTATGGCCAGGATGCATGGTGCGAGGATCTGTGCCCGCCCCGGGCCTGGCGCGCCGGGGTTGCCGCCAAACGAAGCCGACGGCCCCGATCGTGGTGCCGCGGCAGGCCAGCGATACGAGCGCGCCGCACTGGAGAAAGACACATGGCGTCCGTCAACTGGGATCAGGTCCGCGAGTGGGATGAAAAATACGTCTTCCACGTCCTTGCCACCAAGGACGAGTATCGGTCCATGCCGGTCGAGAGTGCCGCAGGATGTTATGTAACGCTGGCGGACGGGCGGCGGATCTTCGATTTTGCGAATCAGCTGGTTTGCGTGAACATGGGACACCGTCATCCCCGCGTCGAGCAGGCCATCCGGGAAGCGCTCGAGAAGTTCGGCTACGTGTGGGAGGGGATGAGCACCGAGTACCGCTCGCGGGCGGCGAAGCTGATCATGGAGGACATGGGAGTCGGGACCTGGGCCGGACGAATCCGTTTTCTCGCCACCGGCACCGAAGCGGTGGAAAACATGGTGCTCATGGCCAAGCTGTTCACCGGACGGCGCAACATCGTCACGCGCAGTTATGATTACCACGGCTGGACCAATTCGCTCTCGGGTGCCAATGGCGTGCGAGGATACCGCTCCAGTCTCGCCTCAGGGGCGGGCGAACCCCGCATTCGTGACGTGCCCGACTCGCCATCGCCCAACTTCCACTATGCGCCGGCGCCGCAGTGCTACCGGTGTCCGATCGGCCACACCTATCCGAACTGCAAGGACAGGTCCGGGACCCTGGCCTGTGTCAGGGCCACGGAGCACCTGGTCCGCGTGATCGGCGCGGAGACGGTGGCGGGCTTTCTGACCGAGCCTGCCCAGGGGGCGGGCATGATCCACCCGCCGAAGGAGTACTTCCCGCAGATCCGGCAGATGACCCGGCGGCTCGGCATTCTGTGGCTGGATGACGAGGTGATGACCGGATTCGGCCGCCTCGGCGAGTGGTTCGGATACGAGGTCCATGGTGTCACGCCCGATCTCATGTCGGTCGCCAAGGGAATCGTGTCCTCGGCGCTCCCGGCCTCGGGCGTGGTGCTTTCCAAGGAAATTGCATCGTTTTTCGACGGCTGGCGGTTCGCCACGATGAGCACCTTCGGCTCGCATCCGCTCGCCATGGCGGCGGTTGCCGCGAATCTGCAGGCCATGCTGGAGGAAAACATCCTCGAACGGGTGCGTGAACTCGGCGCCTACCTCGGCACCCGCCTCCAGGAGCTGCAGGATCGTCACCCATCGGTCGGACTGGTATCCGGCCGCGGCCTGATGTGGGCCGTGGAGCTGGTGAAAAACAGGGAGACGCGCGAGCCGTTCGTCGCGGTGGACCGGTATTCCATCTACGCGAACACCGAGCAGGTGCCCGCGAGCCAGGTGGTCGGTCGCATTGCGTTCGAGGAAGGTGTCGCGGTCGGCGCATTCCTGCCAAACAGCATCCGGCTTGCCACGGCCTTCATCGCCACCAAGGCCGACATCGATCTCGGCATCCGGGCGCTCGACAAGGGGCTCGCGGAACTCGACAAGCAGTGTGAATGAGTGCAGGGCGGAGCGCGTGGCAACGCCGGGCGGATGTCTGGGAACGGTAGAGGCAATTTGACCGGAGAATCGCAGATGAGCTCCCTGGCGAACGACTTATCCCTGTTGAGCGCGTCCAGCCGGCGCTATCTCGCCGCTCGCCATCAGCAATTCATCGGCGGACAGTTCGTCGATTCAGCCTCGCACGAGGAAATCCCGGTCATCGACCCGACGAGTGGCCAGCAGGTGGCGGGAGTCCCGGCGGGAGGGGCTGTCGACATCGAACGCGCCGTGAGCGCCGCCCGCAGGGCATTCGATGTGGGGCCGTGGCCGCGCATGACCGGGCCTGAGCGCGAGCGCGTCATGCTTCGTCTTGCGGATCTCCTCGAGGCGAATGCCGTGGAACTCGCCGAGATCGAGAGCGTGAACAGCGGCCGGACGCTGGCGGCGACCCGGGCATTCGATGTCGATCTGTCGGTGGACTACCTGCGATACATGGCCGGCTGGGCGACGAAGATCCATGGGCAGACTCTGAATCCCTCGGTGCCTTACGTGCCGGGAGGAAAATTCTTCGCCATGACCGTCCGCGAGCCTGTCGGCGTCGTCGGTGCGATCACTCCGTGGAATGTGCCTCTGGGACAGGCGATCTGGAAGCTCGCGCCCGCCCTGGCGGCAGGGTGCACCATCGTCCTGAAGCCGGCCGAACAAACGCCTCTGACGGCGCTGCGCTTTGCGAAACTGGTCGCAGAGGCGGGCGTGCCGGAAGGTGTGGTCAACGTCGTCACCGGCTATGGCGAGGCGGCGGGCGCGGCTTTGGTGGCGCACCCCGGCATCGATAAAATCAGCTTCACGGGCTCGACGCAGGTGGGCCGCTTGATCGGCGAGCAGGCGGCGCGGCAGATGAAGCGCTTTACGCTCGAGCTCGGCGGCAAGTCGCCCATGGTGGTCATGGGCGACGCGGATCTCGACATCGCCATTCCAGGGACGGCCATGGGCATTTTCGCCAATCACGGGCAGAACTGCTGTGCGGGCTCCCGTCTGTTCGTTCACGAAAGCGTGTACGAGAAGGTGATCGAGGGAATTGCGCAGATCGCGCGGAATCTGAAGCTCGGTCCGGCGCTCTCGCCGGACACGCAGATGGGTCCGCTCATCTCGAAGACGCAGCAGCAACGGGTGCTCGAGTACATCCGGTCCGGCGAAGCCGACGGCGCGCGGGTCATCGTCGGCGGTGAAGCATTGCCGGGACCGGGCGCCTATGTGCAGCCGACCGTACTGACCGACGTGCGACCGGCGATGAAGTGCGTGCGCGAGGAAATCTTCGGTCCAGTGCTGGCGGCGAGCCGGTTCGCCGAACTGAGCGAGGTGATCGGGCGTGCCAACGAGACCACCTTCGGGCTGGGGGCGAGCGTGTGGACCGAAAACCTGAATCTCGCGCATTGGTTCATCCGGCAGTCCAGGTCGGGAACCGTCTGGATCAACACGCACGGCGTGCTGGACCTCGCCGTGCCCTTCGGCGGCATCAAGCAGTCCGGGATCGGCCATGAGCTCGGGGAAGAAGCCATCAACCACCATACCGCGCTGAAGTCTGTGCTCGTTTCCCTGCGAGAACCCCACTGAGCGCGCATGCGCACGGCCCAGGGCCGGATGAGCCGGCAAGGGCCGCCACGCACGGGCCGGATTGCATTGCGTAGCGGTCAGGGACCGTCGGGGGCACGGATCGGACACGCCGTCCGTCGATGATGTGGCAGTGCGTGCGCCTGGTGCAGGCTATCGGCTCCGGCGTCTGTTCTGCGTGAGCGTTTCCCCCGTCCATCCCTTGAATGCACGCGAAAGGACCGAGGAGTCCGAGTAGTTCAGCTGAAAGGCCAATGCCGCCAGCGGCCTCGGCCCCGAGGATATGATGCCATCCAGCTTGGCGAGGCGCTGGCCCTGCAGGATGAGTCGGAACGATGTGTTCTCCGCAGCCAGTCGTCTGCGCAGGGTGCGCACGGACAAATTCAGGTCCTTGGCGATTGCTTCGATGGTCACCGGCGCGCGGCCGAGCCGCCGGGCCACCTGAACGGCTGTCCGCTCGGCGCACGAGCGGTTGGGCGCGCTTTTCTCGTGCAGCAGGTTGAGCAGGTGCTGCTCGAGCACCGGGAGAGTGGTCGCATCGTGCGGTCCCATGCGCCAGCGAAGCGGCTGTCGCAGGTCCCGGTTCGAGACGACCATCGCGTTGGAGACCCCGCCGCCGGACACGCGCGCCCCGAAGTAGCGTGACAACCGATTGCGCCGCAGACTGACGTCGTGCTCGAACTCGACTTCCACCGGCATCCAACGTGAATCCTGCAACTGGCGGATCATCGCGCACAGGGATGCAAGCGCGTACTCGGCATCCTGGGTCCGCGGCCGTATGCTCGGATCCTGGATGCAATATCGATAGACCGTCGTGGTCGCTCCCGGAACCACTTCCAGGCTGGTATGGGTCTGCCAGGCCCATTGAAAGCGGGCGTAGCGCTCCAGTGCCGCGCCGAGGTCGTGGGCCAGAGTGAACAGCGCATAGAAAGGGCCGAAGTCGGCCAGCCGGAACTGCTGACCGAGTTCGAGCCCGAGGTAGGGACGATCGAGGCGGCGGGACAGGTCTTCCGTCAGCGCGACGTACTGACGCAGCGGGATGTGCTCGTACAGGTTTGCGACGAGCGACAACGAGAAGCCGAACTCGCGCAGGTAGGCGTCTGCGTCCAGATCCGACCGCTCGATCTCATGCACGAACGGTACGAGAAACATCGCGCGTACCGTCGCCTGGCCGGCATCGAATCCATGGCCATCGCGGCCCGCAGCCCTTGCATCGCGTCTGCTGGCCTTGCGCTTCGCCATGTGGCCGATTTTGCACATAAAAAGGCTGAAGATGCAATCTACGTTTTCTGCCGGGCGGAGCACCCTAGCCAAAGACGCGAGAAAAATCAGCCGGGGGTTTTCGGGG
The DNA here is from genome assembly GCA_021817875.1 of Pseudomonadota bacterium. The sequence continues at coordinate 1,240 of JAKAFQ010000152.1, read as the reverse complement.
TTATGCAACTGATCGAGCGCATGTCTTGGCGAATCCCGCCGGATCCGAGGGGGTTCCGCTCAGCGGACGCAGCCTGGCCCAGGCCCGGTGGGGCATGCCGCTGCATGGGCCGCACGGTGCGTCGATGGCAGGCGCTTCGCCCGCAAAGCGGTGCGGGCAACCGACGCCGCCGGCGGACGGGGCGGCTTTTTCGGGCCGCATCCGCCGGATCTCGCTGCAGTCAGACGAATTTCCACGGTCTTATCGCCAGCGCCGATCAGGGGCCGGATCTTCGGTCCGATCTCGTCAGCAGGAATGGGAATCAGCCGGCACCCACCGCGGTGCCCTCCGGGAGTCACGATCTATGATGCGCACAAGTCAACGGGCCCTGGCAGCGGCGATGGTCCTCGGGGTCGCAGGTAACATCGCGGCATATGCGGCTGAACCGGGCAGCGGCGGTGCGCTGCCGGATCAGCTCGCTGAAGTCGTGGTTACGGCAACCAGGCAAAGAACGACGGTTCAGACGACCCCGATCAGCATCTCGGCGGTCACCGCCGCACAGATCGCCTCCAGGGGGCTGGTCAGCGTGGACAGCCTGGTCCGCTCGGTGCCGGGCATCGCAGTGCGCGACACCGGGGGGCCGGGGGAAGAGGAGTACGAGATCCGCGGCCTGAATTCCCAGGGTGGCAATTCCTCCATGGTGGGCATGTACTTCGGCGAGATCCCGCTCTCGACGGCCACCGGCTCCCAGCTCGGCAAGAACGTCATGAACCTCGGTCTCTACGACGTCAGACGGGTCGAGGTGCTGCGCGGGCCGCAGGGGACCCTGTACGGATCGAGTTCCATGGGAGGCACCATCCGGGTGCTGCCTGATCTGCCGCAGCTCAATACCTTCGCCGCGAGCACCGAGGAGGTGCTTTCCGGCACTGCCTCGGGAGGTGGCATCAACCACCAGGAAAACGGCATGGTGAACATACCGGTGGGCCACACCGCCGCGGTGCGCATCGTAGGTTCCTTCACCAACGACAGCGGCTGGATCCAGCGCCGAGTGATCCAGGATGGAGCGGTCGCAGTCGATTCCGGGGCTTTCCCCAACGTCACCCGGCCGGCCAATTTCTACACCGCCCCCCTGCAGGAGAACCTCAAGGGGGTGAATACCACCCAGATTGACACGACGCGCATCGAGTTTCTCTGGAAGCCGGTAAAAAATCTGACCATCGAGCCGATCGCGATGTACCAGATGGTCAAGCAGGGAGCCCCT
>JAKAFQ010000151.1 GCA_021817875.1 Pseudomonadota bacterium | reverse complement strand
AGGTGGCTCACCATGATGCGGTTATATACCGCGGTGGCCGCCTTGCGCGCGGCTTCGGCGACGATCGGCTTGTAGCTCTCGCCGTGGATCATGATCTGCCATTTGCCCTCGCGCTGGTACCTGCCGGTCTTGGGGTCTTTCATCATCGGCAGGCCCCATTCCTCGAACTTGTGCACGGTGGCATCGACGTGCCGGGCGATGTCGTAGCCGAGATCCTCGCGCACCAGGCCCATGAGATCATTGCGTGCGTAACGCACGTGGTCTTCGGGCTGGTTCTCGTTCCACTGCATGCCCATGTAGCAGTTGATCGCGTACAGACCCTGCGCGACCGCGCCGCTGCGCTCGATGTTCGCCTTCTCCACGCAGACGATCTTCAGGTCCCGTCCCCAGTATCTGGCCTCATACGCGGCGCCGCAGCCGCCCATGCCGCCACCGACGACGAGAATGTCCGAGTCGACGAATACGGTCTTGCGGCTCATGACACGACACCTTTCTTCAGACGGTTGGGCGCGAGCGCGGGCAGCGCGCTGATCTTGAGCGCTTCGGGCTCGTGGGCGAGCTCCTGCGAGCGCAGCGCCGCGGCGCTCGGCTGCGGGTACTCGCACGGACCTTTGATCGATCCCCAGGGGGTTGTTCTGATCGGCGAAACGAAGTTCTTCTCACGGCCGTCGCGGAACCTGATCCGCCAGGAGATCGTGCCCTTCTCGGCCTCGCGCAGCGCGCGCACGCTGTGGCCGAGCGGCGCAAAATCGGCGTAGCCGCGGCAGTCGATGGCCTGCTGCGGGCACGCCTTGACGCACGAGAAGCATTCCCAGCACATGTTCGGCTCGATGTTGAACGCACGCCGGTATGTGGTGTCGATGTGCATGATGTCGGACGGGCAGATATCGACGCAGTATCCGCAGCCGTCGCAGTTCGTCATGTAGACAAACGTGGGCATGGATGATGCTCCTCAGTAATTGTGCGGCGGGCGACGGATTGCGCCGAGCGTCGCCGGACGGTCGGCGGGGGCAGGCAGGTTGCGGCGAAAGCCGTTGGCCTGCTCGATGCGCTTCTGGAACGCCGCGGCAGGCTTGTAGAACATGTGGGCGAACTTCGACCACGGAACCGTGGCAAACAGCAGCGTGCTGCACAGCAGATACAGCCCGAAGAACACGTCCGTCCAGAGCGGATTGCCCGCCGCCGCGAAGCGCGCCCAGATCAGCCCGAACGTGGCGCTGCCGAGCAGCGAAAGAATGAACAGATCCGCGCGCACCAGACGCAGCGGCGAGTGGCCTTCAGCGGCGACGTCGACCCGCTGCAGCAGCCAGTACCAGTAGCCGCCGAGGCAGACCAGCAGAGCGCCGAGATGCCACAGCGCCGGTACGATGGCCGGTGCGCTCGCCGCGGCCGTCGGATAGGCAAACACCAGGATGACGGTGCAGATCACGTAGAGCAGAAACCCGTACATGGTCAACAGATGGGTGATCCGGCGCCATGGATTGTCGAATTCACCGGCAGCCAGACCCGCCACCACGATGGTCTGAACGGCGAGCGCCGCAGCTTGCCCGCCGCCGAGCTGGCGGGTTGCTCCGGCCCGAACCTTGCGCCGGTGGTTGAAGAAGTAGCGCGCGCTGCGTTTGTGCGCCATGTCGATCAGCGTGCCGCAGGCGACCAGCACGACCATGGCGATCACGTAGGCCTGCATCGCGGCAGGGGGAATCGATGTGGGAAGTGCGGCGAATGGATTGAGCGTAAACACTGTGATTCCCCTATGGGCGTCTGATTGCAGTGTCTTGCGGGTCTGGCATCCGCGCCGGGGATCCACAGGCCCCAAGGTGCGGACACTCTATGCCCGGGCGCGTCGCCTCGCAATAATCGTTTATATCAATAATATCGATTATTCTAATATGATAAAGTAATCAGTCGTGACGTTCGATCAACTGCGTGTCTTCGTGGAGGTCGCCGAGAGGGGGCACGTCACCCGTGCCGCCGAGGCGCTCAACATGAGTCAGTCGGCCGCCTCGGCGGCGATCGCGGCGCTGGAGGAGCTGTATCAGATCCGGCTGTTCGATCGGGTCGGCCGCGGCATCCAGCTGACCGAGGCGGGCGGCATTTTCCTGCGCGAGGCGCGCGCCGTGCTCGATCGGGCGGCGCTCGCGCGCTCGGTGCTGCAGGACCTGGCAGGCCGTCCGAGCGGACCAATCGCGCTTGCGGCCAGCCAGACCATTGCGACCTACTGGCTGCCACGGCGGCTGGCCGCCTTTCATGCCGCCCATCCCCGCGTGCGGCTCGACGTGGTGATCCGCAATACCCACGAAGTCGAGAGCGCGGTGGTCGAGGGCGAGGTGAGTGTCGGACTGGTGGAAGGACCAACGCAGCATCCGGCGCTGATCCGCACGCATCTCGACCACGACCAGATGGTGCTGGTGGTCGCCGCCGGTCGCGCGCCGCTGCCGAGAAAGTCCTCGGGGGCGGTCGACCTCGGGGCGCTGAGCTGGGTGATCCGCGAGCGCGGCTCGGGGACCCGGCGTGCGCTCGAGGATCTGGCCGCCCGGGAGGGTCTGTCGCTCGAAGATCTCGACATCGTGCTGGTGTTGCCCGGCAACGAAGCGGTGCGCGAAGCGGTGGAAGCCGGTGCGGGCGCGACCATCATCTCGCGCCACGTGGTGGCCTCGGCCATCGCCGCCGGCACGCTCAGCCGGATCCCGATCGAATTGCCGCAACGCGAATATGCGCTGGTGCGCCACCGCGACCGTCATCCGACGCTGGCGCAGAAGGCGCTCGTGGCGCATCTGAGCGGCGGGACGGATACGGGCCGACCGTCCGCCGCGGTAGCGGCGGACACGACGGTCGCGTCTCGCGGCTGAGCAACCGGGGAACAGACGGCTCGCGCGTTGCGCGGTGGCGCGCCGGCTGAGCCGCGGCGTACCCGCGGCGCTCGGGGATGGGGAGTATCTCCGCGCGGCGCGCGGAATGTTCCTTTGGGGATATTCCCCGGATGGCCCCCGGGCGCCTGTAATGGCCGCAGAGCAGTTGCCGCGGTTCGGATGGCGCATGGATTTCCTGCCGATCTTTCTCGATGTCCGGTGCCGATCGTGCCTCGTGGTCGGCGGCGGCGCGGTGGCGGCGCGCAAGGTCGAGCTGCTGCTGCAGGCGCACGCCTGCGTCACGGTGGTGGCGCCCGAGCTGGGCGCCACGCTCGCGCAGCATCGCAATGCCGGAAAACTCGAGCATCGCGCACGCGCGTTCCGGGTCGGCGACCTGCGCGGCCGCACGCTGGTGATCGCTGCCACCGGCGATGACTCGGTCAACCGCGAGGTCTCCCGGCTGTGCCGGCAGCGTGCGATTCCGGTCAACGTGGTCGATGCGCCCGGGTTGTGCAGCTTCATCGTGCCGTCGATCGTCGATCGATCACCGCTGATCGTGGCGGTCTGTTCGGGCGGTGCCTCGCCGGTGCTGTCGCGCATCCTGCGCAGCAGACTGGAGACGATGTTGCCGGCGCCCTATGGCAGGCTGGCCACGCTCGCGGAGAGCTTCCGGGATCGCGTCAAACGCCGCTTTCCGCATGTGACGCAGCGGCGCCGGTTCTGGGAACAGCTGCTGCAGGGCCCGGTGGCCGAGCGGCTGCTGAGTGGCCGGCAGCGGGCGGCGAGACTCGCGGTCGAAGTCGCGTTGCAGCAGGACACGCCGGCGTCGCTGTCGGTTGGCGAGGTCTACCTGGTCGGGGCCGGACCGGGCGATCCGGACCTGCTCACCTTCCGCGCGCTGCGCCTGATGCAGCAGGCCGATGTGGTGGTCTACGACCGGCTGGTGGCCCCAGAGATCCTGCAGTTCGCGCACCGCGGCGCCGAGCGTCTCGATGTTGGCAAGTCCTGTGGCGATCACAGCCTGCCGCAGGACGAAATCAACCGGCTGCTGGTGCGTCTGGCCCGCGCAGGCAAGCGGGTGCTGCGTTTGAAAGGCGGTGACCCGTTCATCTTCGGCCGCGGCGGCGAAGAGGCCGACGCGCTCGCCGCCGAGGGCATCCCGTTCCAGATCGTTCCGGGAGTCACGGCGGCCTCGGGCTGCGCCGCCTATGCGGGCATACCGCTGACTCATCGGGATCACGCCCATAGCTGCGTGTTCATTCCGGGACATCTCAAGGACGGCGCCGAGCTCGACTGGCGCGCGCTCGCCCAGCCCCGTCAGACCATCGTCGTCTACATGGGCCTGCACGCGCTCGGTCGGATCTGTCAGCGCCTGATCGGCGCAGGACTGCCGGTCTCGACGCCCGCCGCGCTGGTCCAGGACGGCAGCACGCAGAACCAGCGGGTGCTGATCGGCGATCTGGCGAGCCTGCCGGCCCGGGCGGCGGAGATCGAGATGCGGCCGCCGTCGCTGCTCATCATCGGCGAGGTGGTCACGCTGCATGAGCGCTGCGCGTGGTTCGAGCCGGCGGGCAGTCGGGTGGATCGGGCGCTGCGGGCGGTCGGATAGGCGCTAGTGCCGGGCGTCGCGCCCGAGTGGATCGGGAAGTTTGTAGGCGACGAACAGACCACAGCCGAGCAGCCGACCGGGTCCCAGGCCCGTTGCGAGCAACGTCAGAGCGTCGCGCGGCGCGAGGCTCGCCAGCATCACGCTGCGCGTGCAGAGCGCTCGGTCCGGGGTGCCGATGCGCCGGCTGCGTCCGCACATGATCCGGCGCGGTCTGGGTCCGAGTGTCTCGATCGCCTGCGCAAGCCTCTCGAGGAAGATCTGCTCGTCACCGGTCACATCGATGACATGGCGGGCGTAGAGCGCGTCAGCCGCCGCGAGCGCGACCACACGCGGTTCACCGACGCGCAGCGGCAAACCGCCCACCTCCAGCGTCCGGCCGGCAAGGGCCTGCGCCGCTTCGAGCCGCTGCACGGGCAAGCGCAACACCAGGCGCGTCCGCCGGGGAAGGTAGATGAGCGCGCCGTCGCTCTCGTCACGCTGCCAGCCGTTGGCCGATTCGGCCCCGAGTGCCAGCCGCAACCCGGCTTGCGGCACCGACGACAGCCAGGGCAGCAGTCCGGTCACGGACTGCGCAAGCGCCGCGGCGTAGTCGCAGGGAATCGCCTGGCCGCGCAGCGTAAACACCAGGTCGGCCGCCGCGCACGCGCCGCCGGCTGCCTCCGCATCGTCATCGCTCCAGTAGCGCGATCTCACGCGGCAAAGCTCCGCGACCGGACCGGTCTCGTATATATGCCGTTGGAGATAGACGACGGGGCGGCACGCTATCCCCTCGGCGCAATATCGGCCACCCTCGGTCGCGCCTACACTTCCCGGCAAGATCCGTGGCTTCGCCGCGGCCTGGCGGCGTCACGCGCGGCGCGCGAAACCCCGGATCCGGGACACACTCGAATCCGACACGACGCGACGCAAGCCCATGAGCCCGAAAACCCCGGAAACGCCCCTGCTGGACCGTCTCGAATCCGGTCCCTGGCCCAGTTTCGTCTCAGGCCTGAAGCGCCTGGCCGGCGCCGAGGACAAACCCTACGCCGGCATGATGAAACACCTGCTCGGCCAGCTCGAGCGCTCCTACGAGACCAGGCGCGGCTATTGGAAGGGCGGCACGGTGGGGGTGATCGGCTACGGGGGCGGTGTCATTCCGCGCTTCAGCGAACTGCGTGCCGCAGACGGTAAGCCGGAATTTCCCGAGGCTGCGGAATTCCACACGCTGCGTGTCATGCCGTCGCCCGGCATGCACTACAGCACCGGGGCGCTGCGCAGGATCTGCGACGTGTGGGAGCAGTACGGGTCCGGTCTGATCGCCCTGCACGGCCAGAGCGGCGACATCATGCTGCAGGGCTGCACCAGCCGCAACGTGCAGCCGTGTTTCGACGCGATGAACGAGATGGGATACGACCTCGGCGGCGCCGGACCGGCGGTGCGCACCGCGATGTCCTGCGTCGGGCACGCGCGCTGCGAGCAATCCTGTTACGACGAGATCCGCGCCCACACCCAGATCATCAACGCCTTCCTGGACGACATGCATCGACCGGCGTTGCCTTACAAGTTCAAGTTCAAATTCTCCGGCTGCCCGAACGACTGCATGAACGCCATTCAACGCTCCGACATGGCGGTGATCGGCACCTGGCGCGACGACATCCAGATCGATCAGGCCGAGGCGCGCAGCTACTTCGCCGCGCACGGCCGCCAGGCGGTGATCGACAATGTCGTGAGCCGCTGCCCGACCCGCTGCATGTCGCTCGAGGAGGATGGCGCCATCGACATCGACAACCGCAACTGCGTGCGCTGCATGCATTGCATAAATGTCATGACCAGGGCTCTGAGCCCCGGCAGGGACCGCGGCGTCACGATCCTTCTCGGCGGCAAGCGCACGCTCAAGATCGGCGACCTGTTCGGAACCGTGATCGTGCCATTCATGAAGCTGGAAACCAGCGAGGATTTCGCCCGGCTGCAGGAGTTGGCGCAGAAGATCATCGATTTCTTCGCGGAGAACGCCCTGGAGCACGAGCGCACCGGCGAGATGATCGAGCGCATCGGCTTCGCCAGCTTCCTCAAGGCGATCGGCCTCGAACCCGATCCGTGCATGGTGCTTCACCCGCGCACCAATCCCTACGTCCGCACCGACGGTTGGGACGAGGAGGCCGGCAGATGGCATGCGCGCCCCGGCGCGCACGGCACGGAGGACACCCGATGAACACGCCCGCCAGGCCCCGCATGCCGGTCGAGAGCGGCGTCCCGGATGCCTTTCAGTTCATGCATCCGCTCCTGAAGAAGAACTACGGCAGGTGGAAGTGGCATGACCGGCCGCGGCCGGGCGTGCTGCATCACGTGGCCGAGAGCGGTGATGAAGTCTGGACCGTGCGCGCCGGAACGCAACGGCAGCTGGACGTGTTCAGCGTGCGCCGACTGTGCGACATAGCCGACAGGCATGCCGACGGCTACGTCCGCTTCACCATCCGCAGCAACATCGAGTTCATGGTCGGCGAGGCGGCCAAGGTGGCGCCGCTGATCGAGGCACTGCAGGCCGAGGGGTTCCCCGTAGGCGGCACCGGAAATTCCGTGCGCACCATATCGCACACGCAGGGCTGGCTGCACTGCGATATTCCGGGTACCGACGCATCGGGAGTGGTCAAGGCGCTGATGGACGAATTGCACGAGGAATTCGCCAACGAGCGCATGCCGAACCGCGTCGGCATCACCACCTCGTGCTGCGAAATCAACTGCGGCGGCCAGGGCGATATCGCGGTCAACATCCAGCACACCAAGCCGCCGAAGATCAATCACGACCTGGTCGCCAATGTGTGCGAGCGCCCGGCGGTGGTGGCGCGCTGCCCGGTGGCGGCGATCCGGCCGGCGGTCGTCAACGGCAAGCCGACCCTGGAGGTGGACGAGAACAAGTGCGTCTGCTGCGGGGCCTGCTACCCGCCGTGCCCGCCGATGCAGATCAACGATCCGGAGCACACCCGGATCGCGATCTGGGTGGGCGGCAAGCATGCCAATGCGCGCAGCCGCCCGACGTTCCACAAGCTGGCGGTGGCCGGGTTGCCGAACAACCCGCCGCGCTGGCCGGAGGTCGCGGCCGTGGTCAAGAAGATCGTGCGGACCTACCAGCGGGACGCCCGGGACTGGGAGCGCATCGGCGAGTGGATCGAGCGCATCGGCTGGCCGCGTTTCTTCGAGCTGACGGCGCTGCCGTTTACCTCCTATCACATCGACAACTGGCGCGGCGGCCGCGCCAGCCTCAACGCCTCGACCCATATCCGTCATTCGGCCGCAACCGGGATCGGCCGGTGAACTTCGGCATACTGGTCAACGAGGGGCCTTATCAACATCAGGCGGCTGACTCGGCCTATCAGTTCGCGCTGGCGGCGCTCGCCAGGGGACATGTGATCTATCGCGTGTTCTTTTACAACGACGGGGTCAACAACGCGAACCGGCTGAGCGAGCCGCCGCAGGATGACCGCAACATCACCAGGCAGTGGTCGGCGCTCGCCGCCGATCACGGCATCGATCTGGTGGTGTGCGTGGCGGCGGGGCTGCGCCGGGGCATCAAGGCGGAGATCCTGGCGCCGGGTTTTCACATTTCCGGGCTCGGCCAGCTCATCGAGGCCGGCATCGTGGCCGACAGGCTGGTGGTTTTCGGCGACTGAAGACGGGGCGCGCATGAGCGACACGAACCAGGAGTCGGCGGCCGACAGGCGCGTCAAGCGCTTCATGTTCGTCAACCGCAAGGCGCCCTACGGCAGCATCTATGCGCTGGAGGCCCTCGAGGTGGTGCTGGTCGGCGCGGCGTTCGACCAGGACGTGAGCCTGGTGTTCCTCGACGACGGCGTATACCAGCTCAAGAAAGGCCAGCAGACCCAGGCGATCGGCCAGAAGAATTTCTCCCCGACCTACCGGGCATTGGATGACTACGACATCGACAAGCTGTATGTCGAGCGCGAGTCGCTCGAAGCGCGTGGCCTGACGCCCGAGGACCTGCTGGTGCCGGTGCGGGTGCTCGGCTCGGCCGAGCTCGCCGCGCTGATGGAAGAGCAGGATGTCGTGCTGAGCTTCTGACCGGAGAGCTGCTATGA
>JAKAFQ010000150.1 GCA_021817875.1 Pseudomonadota bacterium | reverse complement strand
CCGCATCACTCGCGGCCGGACATGCTCGCCTTCTGGCCGGTCACCGGGCCCACGGGCACCTTCACCAGCCCGTTGTATTCGACCGTGAGCGGACCGGGTATGCCCCGCGGCGGTATGCCGCAGACCTCGCTGATGATGCTCGATCTGCGCACCGGGCAGTTGCAGTTCCACGACTTCGAGCGGACTTCCGCGCCGATCTTCTCGAGCGTGCTCAGTCCCGATCGCCGCTGGGCGTTTGGCGCCTACACGGCGCTCACCAAGATCGATACCCGCCGCTGGGACGTGGCCGGACGGGTCGAGCTGCCGCATACGTACTATTCGATCAACATCTCCCCGGACGGCCGGCAGGTGTACGTCGGCGGGGCCATGTGCGACATCGCCATCTACGATGCCCGTACGCTGCGCAAGACCGGCGATGTGCGTCTGCCGGGATGCGCCGATCAGTCCCTGGCGACCCTGCGTGTCATCGAGCGTCGATAAGGATCCCGGCGCCCCGGACGGCGGGCTCAGGGGACTGGCCTGGCTGTTGCCGTACCTCCGGCGCCATGCCGGCTCGATCCTCGGGGTGATGGCGCTCGCGGCCATCGTCTCCGGGCTGTCGGCGGCGCAGCCGTACCTGTCGAAACTCGTCATCGACGAAGGTCTCATCGGCAGGCACTTCCGACTGCTCGCCGAGCTGTGCGCGGCCATCGTCGCGCTGGCGGCCTGCGGCTTCGCGCTGGGGGCGGTGAACCGGCTGCTGTACGTGCGGCTGTCGGGGAAGATCCTGTTCGCCATCCGGGAGGATGTCTACGCCCACATCCTGACGCTGCCGCCGCGGTTCTTCCGGGTCCGCCCGGTCGGGGACATCGTCACCCGGCTCGACGGCGATGTCGCCGAGATCCAGCGCTTCAGCACCGACTCGATGCTCGCGGTGGTCAATGGTGTGCTGCTGCTGATCTTCTCCGCGGCCATCATGGTGGCGATGAGCCCCGGGCTGACGCTGGTCGCCGCGTGCATACTGCCGTTGCATCTGCTGCTGCGGCACCGGGCGCGGCAGCAGGTGGCCGAGAGCACGCGCGAAGTGCGGGAATCGCGCGGGGAGATCACGCACTTTCTGGTCGAGACGCTCGGCGCGGCCAAGGCGGTGCAGAGCGCGGGCGCCGAGCACTGGGAGCGTGAGCGCCTCACGACCCTCAACCAGGGTCTGCTGCGCCGCCTCGTGCGCCAGCAGCTCGTCGGTTACACGATCGGAGCGCTTTCCGGGCTGTTGTCCCATCTGACCACCGCCATCGTGTTCATCTACGGCGGCTGGCAGGTGATTCACGGCTCGCTCACCCTCGGCACTCTGGTGGCTTTCACGGCCTACCTGGCGCGCGGCACCGGCTCGGCGACCTCGCTGCTCGGGCTGTACACCGCGTATCAACGCGCCGGCGTGAGTCTGAAGCGGGTGCAGGATCTGCGCGATGCCGAGCCGATGCGCGCCCGCAGCGGCCAGGGCCGTGCGCTGCAGGCCCGCTCGGGGCCGATTCGTCTGCAGCAGCTGACCTTCCGCCACCCGGAGGGCGAGCGCGCCCTGTTCGGGGACCTCACGCTGCAGATCGCCGCCGGTTCCAAGGTGGTGCTGTTTGGCGAGTCGGGTGTCGGCAAGTCGACGCTGGTGGATCTGCTGCGCGGTTTTGCCGAGCCGCAGGCGGGGCGGATCCTGCTCGATGCCCTCGATCTGACCGACTATGACATCCGCAGTGTCCGGCGCCGCATCCCGGTGCTGGAGACCGACCCGATGCTGTTTCGCGGCAGCATCCTGCAGAATCTGCGCTACGGGAACTTCGATGCGCCCGAACAGCGGGTGCGCGAAGTGGCGAGGCAGACCGGTGTCGAATCGTTCGTCCTGGCGCTGCCCGAGGGCTACGCCACCGAGCTCGGGATGCGCGGGGCGGGCCTCTCGACCGGGCAGCGACAGAGGATTGCCGTGGCCCGGGCGCTGCTCGGGGCGCCCTTCGCGCTGGTGCTCGATGAGGCGACCAGCAACCTCGATGCGGCTGCCGTGCACGCCATGCACGAGCTGATCGACCGGCATTTCGAGCAGCAGACCCGTCTGGTGATCACGCACACTCCGCAGGCGGTGCCGCGGGCCGATCGCATGCTCGAGTTGCGGGACGGCCGGATCATCGAGCGGGAACCGGCGCGCGCCTATGCGTGAGCGGGGCTGGCGGGTGGCGGTTCTCGACAGCGGCATCAGCCCGCTGCCGCCGGCCGGTCTCGGCCGGATCCGGCGTTTCATCGACGAGGGTGAGCGGGTCCTCGAGGGCGAGCCCGTCGAAGATCCGATCGGTCACGGCACGATGGTGGCGGACATCATCGGCGCCGCGGCGGGCCGGGTCCGGCTGCTGGTCGGGCAGGTGTTGAATGAGCGCGGACGCTCGACGGCCGCGGCGCTCGCCGCGGCGATCGGCTGGGCGCTGAGCCAGCGCGCGCAGCTGTTGCATTTCAGCCTGGGGCTGTCGGCTGACCGGACCGTGCTCCGGGCGGCGATCGGCGAGGCGGTTGCCGCGGGCGTGCTGGTCGTCGCCGCCGCGCCCGCCCGCGGGCGCATCACCTATCCCGCGTTCTATCCCGGAGTGATCCGGGCAACCGGGGATGCACGCTGCGATGATGGGCAGATCTCGTACCTCGGGACCGCCGCGGCGGATTTCGGCGCCTGCGCCCAGTACCGATCGCCATCCGGGCAGCCGACCCGGGGCGCAAGCGTGGGGGCGGCGTATCTGTCGCGCCACATCGTGACTCACCTCGCGCCGGGTCTGGCGGCCCCGCAGGCGCATGCGGCGCTCGTGCGGCAGGCCACGTTCCACGGGCCGGAGCGACACCGATCGGCGGCACGCGCATGAACGGGCAGGCCACGGCATACCCTGGAACGCAGCCGCAGGCGCCTGGCGGTGCGGCAGCCGCGGCGGGCGGCCCGGCGGCGCTCGAGTGGGCGGTGTCCTTCACCGAGACCGAGCGGCTGATCCGCTTCGCCGAGGGGCTGGGCGCCGCGGGCTCAGACTGGCCGGAGCGGTTCGGACTCGGGTGGACCGGCCAGAGCATGCTGCCCGGCGGGCGGCGGCTGATGCGCATCCATTTCGGCAACGAGTTCTGCCAGCGACTGCTGCCTTCCCCGACAGTGCTGGAGACGGTGCTCGGCGCCGTGGGCGCCTCGGGGCTCGGGTTCGGCTTGGTGCTGCCCGTGCTGACCGATGAGGGTCTCGAGAAAGCCGACCGCCTGCTGCAGCGCCTGCCCGAGGGCACCGAGGTCAGCGTGAACGACTGGGGCCTGATGCGCCGTCTCACCCGCAGCTTCCCCCGGCTGAGACCGACGGCGGGCCGGCTGCTGTGCAAGATGCTGAAGGAACCGCGGGCACCCTCGGCCGCCTACCTGCAGTTGGGAGGGCGCGGTTTCATGACGCCGGGACTCGAGAGGCTGCTCGAGCGGTTCGGCGTGGACCGCCTGGAAATCGACGTGCCGCCGTTCGCCCGGGGGCAGGAGCTGTCTGTGCCGCGGGGCCGGCTCTCGGTGCACGCGCCGTTCGGCTTCGTGACCACGGGTCGGATCTGCCGCATCGGCAATCTGCACCGTCCGGTGGAGCACAAGTTCGCGGCCGGCCACACGTGCGCGCGCGAGTGCCTGGCCTACTGGTGCGAGCTGTCGCCGGGGCGCGGCCCGGACGAGGCGAAGATGAGCATTTTCCAGCGCGGCAACACGATTTTTTATCGTCACACCACGGCGATGAACGAGGCGCTCGCCGCCGCGATGGCGGCGGGCTCGATGGATCGGTTGGTGATATCGGGAGACTGGCATGCGGATCGTCGCACCCCTCTCGGCGCCTGAGGACGTGCCGGTCCTCGCCGAGGCCGGCGCCGATGAGTTTTATTGCGGGCTGGTGCCGCGCGAATGGCAGCTGCGCTTCGGGCGCTCCACGCTGAACCGCAGAATGAGCGGCAACCTGCAGAGCTTCGAGGAACTCGCCCGGACGGTCACGCTGGCACACGAGCTCGGCAGGCGCGTCTCGGTCGCCTTCAACGCCCAGACCTATGCCCGGGACCGATGGGACGACCTGCTCACGATGCTCGATGAAGTCGCGGCCAGTGGCGTCGATGCGCTGATCGTCGGTGATCTGGGGCTGCTGGCGGCGCTCGGGGAGCGCCAACTGCCGCTGCGGCTGCATCTGAGCTCGGTGGCCGCGTGCCACAACGGGGAGACCGCGGCCCTCGCGGCGGAGCTCGGCGCGGCGCGGGTGATCCTGCCGCGACACGTGACGCTGAGCGAGATCCGCGGCCTGTGCCGCGCGCTGCCGGGCGTGGAAATCGAAGCGTTCATCCTCAACGACGGCTGCGTGTTCGAAGAGGGCTCGTGCCACACGCTGCACCTGCCCGGTGCGCTCGGCGGACCGATCTGTCTCGATCGGTTCCGTCACGACTACCATCGCCCCGACGGGCGGCCGCTCGAACCGCCGGAGCTCGAACGGCTTCAGTCCAACGACGCAGCCTGGGACCAATGGTTGTGGTACGTGTTTTCGTGCGGCTTCAGCGTCACGCCCGAAGGGTTGCCGCTCGGCCCCTGCGGGCTGTGCGCGCTGGCACAGCTCGCGGCCGCAGGCGTCGCCGCGGTGAAGATCGCGGGCCGCGAGAGCCGGCTCGAGCGGCGGCTGAAGAGTGTCGAGATGGTGAGCCAGGCGCTCGCGCGCAGCGCCGCCGGCGAGCACGCACTGGCCGGGTTCGCGCAAGGGCTGCGCGGCAAACCCGAGCTGTGTCAGAGCGGCTTCATGTGCTACTACCGCGATGTCGCTCAGCCGCCCGGAACCGGCGCGCAGCGCACGCCGGTTCCGCAGTCCTGATTCACTGGCAGGTTCCGCGGCTCACCGGACAGGGCGGATAGGTCGGCTGCTGCGGGAAGGCCGGCAGCCATGGCGGGGGCGGCGGTACCGCCACCGGATGGCGCGCGATTTCCTTCAGCAGCACGGCCACCGCCGCTTCGATCTGCGTGTCCCGATCGTGCCGGGCGAGCAGCCCGGGGTCGACGTGAACCGGGATCGAGGGCGCCACGCCGATGTTCTCCACCACCCACTTGGAATTCAGTCCGTACATCGCGAGTTCCGATACGACCTCGGAACCGCCGTCGAGGAGCGTGAACGGGGCGAAATAGCCGCGAACGCCGCCCCAGGTACGCGAGCCGATCGTCGGTCCGAGGCCGTACCGCTGGAAGCGGTACGCGAAGATGTCGCCGTCGGAGGCCGAGCCGTGATTGATCAGCGCCGCGAGGTGGCCGAGGTACGCGTCGCTCGGACTCTGCTCGGTCGTGCCGTTGCGCCGGACCCAGGCCGCGACGATTCTGCGGGTGAGCCGGTCGAACAGGATGGTGTCGATGAAGCCGCCGAGATTCCAGCGGTCGTCGATGATGAGCCCCGGCTTGGTGAACTGGCCGTAGAACTGCCGCACGAATTCGTGCAGCCCGGTCGCTTCCATGTCGTCCAGGTAGACATAGCCGATCTTGCCGCCGGAGAGCCTGTCGACCTCGCGCCGGTTGTGGTTGATCCAGTGCAGCAGGTGCAGCTTGCCGGTGTTGACGACGGGTCTGACCAGTATGGTCCAGGGCCTGCCGGTGGGCGTGGCGGAGAGTTTCAGCGCGACGGTCTGCCCCAGCGTGCCCTGCAGCAGCTCGTAGGGGTTGGTCGGAGCGCGCAGCGCCCGGCCATTGATCGCCAGCACATAATCGCCCGTCTTGACCTTGAGGCCCGGCTGCGCCAGCGGCGCGTAATAGCCGGGCACGGTGTTGTCGCCGTGGAAGATCCGCTTCAGATAGTAGCGTCCGGCCGAGGCATTCAGCGCGAACTGCGCGCCGAGGCCCGCGGTCGGCTGCGGCGGGGTCTTCCAGCCCATGTCCCCGCCGAGGATGTACATGTGGCTCTCTCCGAGCGAGCCGATCATGTTGCCGATGACGTAGTTCAGGTCCTGCCGGTCCTGCACCAGCGGCAACAGCGCCCGGTAGCGCGCGCCGAGCGCCGCCCAGTCGCGCCGGATGAGCTCGGGATTGACGAAGTAGTCGCGTACGTTGCGCCAGGCCTCATTGAAGATTTCAGTCCATTCCGCACGGGGATCGACCTGCATCTGCATGTGCGAGGTGTCGAGCGCTCTCGTCTTCGCCTGCGGGGCGAACGTCGAGGGCCGCAGCAGCCACTTGCCCTGCTGCTGATAGAGCAGCGTCGAGCCGTCCGCGGACAGGGTGAAGGACGAACCGATGCCCTTCGCAAGGGTGAGTGCCTTGCGCTTGCCGAGGTCGTAGGCGCGCAGCTGCGGCACCTCGCCCGGAACCGAGCCGCCGATCGTGGCGATGGGTGTCGTCGAGTAGTACACCACGCCCTTCGATGCGGCGACGGCCGAGATGTTCGCCGCCGGAACCGGCACCTGGACCGCGCGCTCGATCAGGCCGGGGAAGTCGATGCGCACACGCGGCGGGGATTTGCGGCCCGCCGGGTGCTTACCCTGCTTCTTGCCCTTACCCTTGCTCTTGTCCTTGTTCTTGCCCTGCGGCGGGTGTGATGCGGTCGGCTGCTGGATGCGCGGCGCGAACGGCGAGGGCGTCTGCGAGCGCAGTGTCGTCACGTACAGCCCGTCCGGGACGACGCCGGAGGCCGTATTGGCATGCGTCGAGATCGCCGGATTGACCAGGCGCGCCGAGACGAAGAACAGGTACTTGCCGCTGTGCGAGAAGACCGGGTTGGTGTCGTCGAAGTCGCCGCGGCTGACCTGGTGCAGAGCGCCGTCGTGGATGCCGTAGATGTACAGCGCGTGCAGATTGTTCGCCAGGCGCCGGGAGAAGGCCAGCCAGCGGCTGTCCGGCGAGAACGCCACATCCTGGAAGATGTGGGTCGGCTGCGAGCGGGGCGCCGTGCTCACCAGTTTGCGCGCGTCGCTTTTGACATTCACCAGCCACAGCTGCTGGCGCGAAGTGCTGTACGTCAGCCAGTGGCCGTCGGGGCTCCAGGCGAGCCGCCCCATGTAGGTGAGGTTGCCCAGGGGCGTGAGCGCGCGCGGCGTGCCGCTGTCGTCGGCGGCGCGCAGCATCACCTGGCTGTCGCGCCCATCATCGCGGATGTAGGCAATCCACCTGCCGTCGGGCGACCAGGCGGGATCCTTGTCGTTGCTCGCAACGGTATGGCTGAGGTCGGTGGTGTGGCCGTAATGGCGCGGCACGGTAAACAGCGCGCCGCGTGCGCTGAACACCGCGAGCTTGCCGTCGGGCGCCACGTCCGCCGCGCGGATCATGTGCGCCGCCGCGTATTCGTAGGGCAGGGTACGCGAGCCGCTGAGCGGCACGGTGACCGGCACGCGCGTGACCGTGCGTGTCGCGAACGAATACACGTACAGTCGGCCGCCGTCGCTGATGGCGATGCCGGTGTTGCCGGCGCTCGGCCAGTCGACGTCGTACACCGGGAAGTGCGTCAGCTGCTGCAGCGTGCCGGTCCGGAGATTTTTCGCCCAGATGTTGAGCACGCGATCGGCGCCGCGGTCGGAGGCGAAATACACCGTGTTGCCCACCCACATCGGGAAGATGTCCGAGCCCTTCCAGTGGGTGAGCCGGCGGCTGCGGCCGCTGGCCAGATCGTAGGTGAAGATATCCTCGGCCATGCCGCCGTAGTAGTGCTTGCGGCGGAACGCGTGCAGCAGCAGTGCGCGCGACAGCTTGTCGTAGGCGACGACGGTGCCGGCGGGGTTGAGCGCGAGCGGCCCGGTCCACGGCATCGGCAGCGCGGTGGGCAGGCCACCGCCGATCGGCACTTCGAAGGCGCGCTCGATCTGGGGATTGAAGCTGGCGCGGCGCGAGAGAAAAATCACCTCGCGGCTGTCTGGGGTCCAGCCGACGACGATGTTGTCGGAGACCGTGCCGATCCGGCCGTTGATCGGCTGATTGACCGAACGCCAGGTCAGTTGTCTCACCGGGCCGCCGTCGATCGACACCACGTAGACGTCGGTATTGCCGCGGTACCAGCCGGTGAACGCCACCCATCTGCCGTTGGGCGAGATCAGCGGATGCGAGTCATAACCGGAGTCGGCGCTGAGGCGGACCGCCTCGCCGCCGTGCACCGAGTCTTTCCAGACCGCGCCGCCGGCTTCGAACACCACGGTGCGCCCGTGGATGCTCGGGAAGCGGATCAGCGCCTGCAGCGGACCGGGGGCGGGCTCGGCCCGGGCGGCGCGCAACGGCAGAACGAGCGAGAGCGCGGCGCCGATCGCGCCGGCGAGGGTCTTTAACGTCATCGGGCATTCCTCGGCAGCGGTCCCGCGACAGGGGCCGGGGTCCCCGGCAGGGGACCGCATTGACAGGCATTGATTGCTGCGGCCGATTGTGCATCGGCGCGCATGGGGTCGCAAGTCTCAGCGGACCTGGGCGCGCGGGGCGGGCGGTCCGGTCACGCCGCGCGGCGGCGCGGCCGGGCGGTGCGCCCTGTCATGTTGGGTGAGCCGCGCATCGCGACGGCCGCTGTCGCGGCCGGATCCGCCGGCGGGTTTCGTCGGCGATGCGGCGCTG
>JAKAFQ010000149.1 GCA_021817875.1 Pseudomonadota bacterium | reverse complement strand
TTGCCGTTTATCGTCACCTGCACGATGGAGGAGTAGAAGCGTTCGTCCTCGATCACGCTCAGCAGCTTGTGATGTTCGAGCGAGAGCGCCTCGGCCTCCTGGTGGCCGCCGTAAAGGATGGCGGGAACCTTCCCGGCGTTGCGCAGGCGGCGGCTCGCACCTTTGCCTTGCGCCCCGCGCGGCTCCGCGCCGAAGCTGAATGAAATACGCATGATGATCTCCTAGTGACGATGACAACGCGCCGACACCCGCGACCAGGCGCGGCGCACCCAAAATCCATCAACCTTTCGAACAGGACTCGTGAGATGACCCCGGACCGGGGCGCGCTCCGGGCGCAGCATTCCTCAGGGTCAGATTGCAAAACACTCCCGGCCTGTCAATCGACGTACAGCGAGCTGACCGACTCCTCGTCGCGGATGCGGCGGATGGTCTCCGCGAGGAGCGCCGCCACCGACAGCTGGCGGATACGGCCGCAACCGCGAGCCGCCTCCGACAGCGGAATGGTATCGGTGACCACCAGCTCATCGAGCGCCGAGTGCGAGATCCTCTGCACGGCCTCGCCCGAGAGCACCGCATGGGTGATGTAGGCCACGACCCGCTCCGCGCCTTCGTCCTTGAGCGCCTTTGCGGCCTGGCAGAGCGTGCCGGCCGTGTCCACCATGTCGTCGACCAGCACGCAGGTCTTGCCGGCAATGTCGCCGATGATGTTCATCACCTTCGACTCATTCGGCCGCGGACGACGCTTGTCAATGATGGCGAGCTCCGCATCATCGAGCCGCTTGGCGAAGGCGCGCGCGCGCACCACGCCGCCCACATCCGGTGAGACGATGACCACGTTGCGGTAGGCCTGCTTCCAGGCATCCCCGAGCAGCACCGGCGAGGCGTAGACGTTGTCCACCGGGATGTCGAAAAAGCCCTGGACCTGGTCGGCGTGCAGATCGATCGTCAGCAGGCGATTGACGCCCGCAATCGACAGCATGTTGGCCACCAGCCGCGCGGTGATCGCCGAGCGCGTCGCCCGTGGCCGGCGATCCTGGCGCGCATAGCCGAAATACGGCACCACCGCGCTGATAAGCGCCGCCGAGGCGCGCCGGCAGGCGTCCACCATGACCAGCAGCTCCATCAACGTGTCGTTGCTCGGCGGACAGGTCGGCTGCACGATGAACACGTCGCGCCCGCGCACGTTCTCCATCAGCTCGACATTGATCTCGCCGTCGCTGAAGCGGCCAACGTAGGCGCGCCCGAGCGGCGTCTGCAGGTACCGCGCGATGTCGGTCGCGAGCCCCGGATTGGCATTGCCGGCAAACAGCGCCAGCGTATCGCTCGTGCTCATGGGTACCTTATTTCAGCCGCTTCGAACCCGGGCAGATCATCGCCCCACTCATCGACCTGGCTGGGGTGGAAGGATTCGAACCTCCGAATGGCGGGATCAAAACCCGCTGCCTTACCACTTGGCGACACCCCAAAACTCTTCACTCCGAAATCACCTTACCGCTGGCTCCCGGCTGCGCAGTCCCTGCTCCGCAGGTCGCTACGGCCCGGACGTCCCTGCTCCGGTCGTTCGCGCGGATCGAGGACACTTCAAGTGTCCTCGCTGCAAACCCCGCGCTCACCTTGGCGACACCCCAAAACTCTTCACTCCGAAATCACCTTACCGCTGGCTCCCGGCTGCGCAGTCCCTGCTCCGCGGGTCGCTACGGCCCGGACGTCCCTGCTCCGGTCGTTCGCGCGGATCGAGGACACTTCAAGTGTCCTCGCTGAAAACCCCGCGCTCACCTTGGCGACACCCCAAAACTCTTCACTCCGAAATCACCTTACCGCTGGCTCCCGGCTGCGCAGTCCCTGCTCCGCAGGTCGCTACGGCCCGGACGTCCCTGCTCCGGTCGTTCGCGCGGATCGAGGACACTTCAAGTGTCCTCGCTGAAAACCCCGCGCTCACCTTGGCGACACCGTACCGGCACCATCATCGCACTGATTTCTGCAGGAGCGCGTGCACCGGCGAGACATTCAGACCCCGTGCCACGAAACTCCGCCACGGCTTCGGCACACGCGCCGCGATACGCTCGGCCTCGGCGGCACTCTCCAGTGGCGCGAAGATACAGGAGCCGGTTCCCGTCAGCCGCGCCGGAACATGCCGTGAGTCCGCCCGCAGTTGTCCGTCCAGCCAATCGAGCGCCTCGGCCACCTCCGGCCAGCGGGCCCGCACCACCGGCTCGCAATCGTTGCGGCCACCGGTCTCGAAAAAGGCGCGTATTGTGATGAGCGGGGAATTTCGTGTCAATTCAGCGCTCTGGAACACCTCCCGGGTCGGGATGCCAACCTGCGGACGGATCAGGACGTACCAGGACTCAGACAGCTGCACGGGCTGCAGCCACTCGCCGACCCCTTCTGCCCAGGCGGAAAAACCCCTAATGAATACAGGCACATCCGCCCCGAGAGGCAGCCCCAGCCCCGCCAGCTCATCGACGGAGAGCGCGCAGCCCCACAGGTGGTTGAGCGCGAGCAGCGCCGTGGCCGCATCAGTGCTGCCGCCGCCGAGACCTCCGCCGATGGGAATCCGCTTGATCACACGGATCGACGCACCCCACCGGGTGCCGGTAGCGCGCTGCAGCGCCCGGGCGGCCCGCACGGTGAGATCCGAATCCGGCTCGACCTCACCAGGCCCCTCCCGTCGCTCGATGACGCCGTCCTGGCGCACCTCGATGGCGAGGGTGTCGCACAGGTCGATGAGCTGGAACAGGGTCTGAAGCTCGTGATAGCCATCGGGACGCCGGCCGGTGACGTGCAGGAACAGATTCAGCTTGGCCGGCGCGGGCCACAGCGTCTCCTGTGGGTTTGCTGAAACACTCATACTCGTGATGGGGGCTCTCGGATATCTCGCATCGCGTGCCGACGGGGCTCACACGGGTGGGCCGCTCACTGGAGCCGCCACTCGTCCACCACCATGCGCAGCCGCACCCCGGCGCGCTGCACGGTCATCAGTCTGGGCAGCCACGCTGCACCCACGGACATGTACGCGGAGTAATCGATCGACCAGCCGTCCTGATCCAGACGAACCGGCCGCTGCTCGGCGTCGAGCACGATCGACGCGGGCGAGCCGGGATCCGGCACCCCGAGGACCCAGTAGCGCAAGCTTTGCAGAGGTGGCTCGAACCCCAGCTGCCGCACCAGAACCTCACGCGCCGCGGCATCGCCCAGATGCCGCCCATGCGGCGTGACGACGCTCAGGCTCGCCCCATTGGCGGTCACCTGCGCCGCGTCCGCACCGAGAGGGCCGCTCAAGACCATCCGTGCCCGCGTCCCGCTCTGCGCCCAGCGGATATTCGCATTGAATCCCCGCTTCTCCACCGCCACCGCCACCCGGCCGGTCAGGTGGAACCGAGCGAGCGCCTGTAGCTCGGAGCGACGCACGCTCCAGGCCACCGAGGGCGCCGGCGGCACCGGCACACTCTGACAGCCCGCCAGCGCCAGACCGGCGAGCGCCGCGGCGGTCACCGAACAGATTCGCAATGACATGGGCGGGCACTATAGTGGCTCGGCCGCGATCCCGCACGGCGCCTTGTGGCATGGGCCACGATCCCGGAGAATGCCGCGCCCTGAGCAGTTCCGCCACCATGAAGGACTCCATCCGCCAACGACTCGAGAAGCTCTCTGATCGATTCGAGGAAGTCGGCCGCCTGTTGGCCTCGCCCGATCTCGATGGCGGCTCGACCCAATTCCGCGCCCTTTCTGTCGAGTACGCGCGGCTGCAGCCGCTCGCCGATCAGTTGCGCGATTACCGCAGCCTCGAGGGCGATCTCGCGGCCGCGCACGAGCTGCTGTCCGACCCCGAGCCCGGCATGCGCGCGCTCGGCGCCGAGGAGCAGACCCGCCTGCAGGCGGCGCTGGAAACGGCGGAGAAGGGACTGCAGGCGCTGCTGCTGCCGCAGGACCCGCGGGACGAGAAGAACATTTTCATGGAAATCCGCGCGGGCACGGGCGGAGACGAAGCCGCCCTGTTTGCCGGCGACCTGTTTCGCATGTACGCCCGCTACGCCGAGTCCAAGGGCCTCGCCGTGGAGGTGCTGAGCGAGAGCCCCGGCGAGCACGGCGGCTACAAGGAGATCATCAGTCGGATCGCGGGCCGCGGGGCGTTTTCACGCCTGAAGTTCGAGTCCGGCACGCACCGCGTGCAGCGTGTCCCGGCGACCGAGGCCCAGGGACGCATCCATACCTCGGCCTGCACCGTCGCCATCCTGCCGGAGCTCGATGAGATCGGGGATGTCGAGATCAACCCGGCTGACCTGCGCATCGACACCTATCGCTCCTCGGGTGCCGGCGGCCAGCATGTCAACAAGACCGATTCCGCGGTTCGCATCACGCATCTGCCGAGCGGCATCGTGGTGGAGTGTCAGGACGAGCGCTCGCAGCACAAGAACCGCTCGCGCGCCATGTCGCTGCTGCGCGCGCGGCTCCTCGCCGCCGAGCAGGAAAAGCAGCAGAGCGAGCAGGCCCGCGCGCGCCGCCTGCAGGTGGGCAGCGGCGATCGCTCCGAGCGCATCCGGACCTACAACTTCCCGCAAGGCCGGGTCACCGACCACCGCATCAACCTGACACTGTACAAGCTGCAGCAGATCATGAACGGCGACCTCGACGAACTGCTCGATGCGCTCGCCCACGAGCACCAGGCGGAGCTGCTCGCCGAAATGGCCGAGGCAGAGCCGCGCCAGCCGTGAACGGCCGCGGGGCGCGGCGCGGATCCGCAAGAGCGGCACTCACGGCGGCGAGCGGCTGCGCAGGTACCCCGGACCGCCAAGGTCCGCCATCTGGTGCAGCAGCCACTGCTGCCGCCACCGTACGAAGCGCGACGGTCGTGCCACATGCCAGTGCACGGGGTCGGGCAGCACCGCCGCGAGCAGCGCGGCCTGCCCGGCGCTCAGGCGCGAGGCCGGCTCGTGGAAGAACCGCTCCGAGGCCGCCTGCACCCCGTAAATGCCCCTGCCGAACTGCGCAATATTGAGATACACGGTGAGGATGCGCCGCTTCGGCCACAACCCATCGATCAGCACCGTCAGATAGGCCTCGATCCCCTTTCTCACGAAGCTGCGTCCGTCCCACAGGAACAGATTCTTGGCCACCTGCTGCGTGATGGTGCTGGCTCCCCGGAGCCTGCCGCCGCGTTCGGCGGCGCGGATCGCCTCGCCGATGGCGTGAAAATCGAAACCGTGGTTGAACGGAAAGGTCTGGTCCTCGGAGGCGACCGCGGCGATGCCGGCCCAGGGGGAGATCTGCCGGTAGCCGACCCACCGATAGTCGCTGCGGTAGGCCGAATCCCCCGCACGCAACGCCTGCCAGCGCGCCTCGAGCATGAAGGCGCTGGTGAAGGGCCGGATCCACCGCAGCAGCAGCACCGGTACGACCGTCACCACGATCCACGCGAGCACCGCCGCGAGCAGCGCCCGGCGCAGCCACCCCGCCTGGCCCCGGTTCGCCATGGCCGGGGCCGATCAGATCTGCGGATCGCTCAAGCGGCCGCTTCGACCCGCCGCGCCGACACGATCAGCACGTCCTCCATCGGCGCATCCTGATACCCCTTGCGCCGGCCGGTCGAGACGCCGGCGATCCTGTCGATCACCTCCATCCCGTCCGTCACGCGGCCGAACACGGCGTAACCGAAGTCGCGCGCGCTGTGATCGAGGAACGCGTTGTCGGCAAGATTGACGAAAAACTGCGAGGTGGCGCTGTCGACCACGCTGGTGCGAGCCATGGACAGCGTCCCGCGGGTATTTTTCAGACCGTTCTTGGCCTCGTTCTGGATCGGGGCACGTGTCTCCCTGCTGCGGAACTCCTTGTCGAGCCCCCCGCCCTGAATCACGAAGCCCGGCACGATGCGATGGAAAATCGTGCCGTCGAAGAAACCCTCGTCCACGTAGCCGAGGAAATTCTCCACCGTCACGGGCGCTTCCCCGGGGAAAAGCTCCACCGTGAAACCGCCGTGAGAGGTCTCGAACCGGATCAGAAAATTCTCGGTCATACCTTGGGCCATTGTCCCTCCGTCATGCGCTCATGCCCCGCCAGATCGCGGTGCGAGCGGACTGTAACAAAGCCGCGCGCGGCAAGCTCGCTTGCCACAGCGGACGCCTGGGTCGCGCCGTGCTCGAGCAGCAGCCACCCGCCCCGCACCAGATGTCCCGGGGCAGCGCGGATGATCTCACGGAGGCATGCAAGTGCGTCAGCCCCGGGCGTGAGGGCGAGGCGAGGCTCATGCGAGAGGCCGACCAGCAGCGGGTCGTCCCCGGCCACATAGGGCGGGTTGCTCGCCACCAGATCGAAAGTGCGGCCCCGCAGGCCACTGAACCAGCTCCCCTCGACGAACCGCACCCGCCCGAGCCCGAGCGTCACCGCATTGGCCCGCGCGATCGCCAGCGCGTCCGCCGAGACATCCGTTGCCGTCACCTGCCACTGCGGCCGCTCGCTCGCCAGCGCGAGGGCGATCGCCCCCGAACCGGTGCCGAGGTCGGCCACCTGCGCCGAGTCCCGCGGATGCAGCTGCAGCGCCCGTTCCACCAGGAGTTCCGTTTCCGGTCGCGGCACCAAAACCGCGGGACTCACAGTGAGCCGCAGCGTCCAGAATTCCTTGTACCCGAGCAGATAGGCGACAGGCTCGCCGGCGGCGCGACGCTCGATGAGCCGCTCGAACCGCGCGATAGCCGCCGCAGGGGCGGTGTCCTCGGGGTGCGAGCGCAACCGCGTCCGGGACACCCCGAGCGCGTGCGCCAGCAGCAGCGCCGCATCGAGCTGCGGTGTGCCCTCCGGCTGCTGCGCAAGCCCGCGGCACAACCGGCCTGCCGCGTCGCTCAGCAGGCTCGCCACGTCAGCGGCGGCATGTTCGATGGCGGCAGGCCTCATCGCACGGCTAAGATTGGCGGATGCCCATGAGCCTATACCCCCCCACACGGCCCCGCACCCTGGCGGAACTGCTCGAAACCAGCGTCCAGATCTTCCGGGTCTCGCTGCTGAAATGCCTGCCCTATGCGACGCTGGCGATTCTCGCCGGTCAGCTCGCCACCTTCTACGAGCTGGCGCGCGGACATCTGCCCACTGCGCTCGACGTCAACGACCCGGTCTGGGTCACACTGTACAGTGCGGGCGCCTTGCTCGCCGTCATTCTTTGGATGGCGACGCTGCTCCGTCAGTCCCTGGTCGCCGCGGGACGGCCAGCCAGTCACGCGGATCTGCTCGATGTGCTGAGGAATGCCCCGGCGATCGCCGCCATTTCGCTGCTCACCGGGGCCGCGGTGGCGGTGCTCATCCTGCCGCTGCTCGCCCTGGCGGAGCCCTACCGGACGGTCGGCATCGCGGTGATGCTGGTGCCGGCGGCGTACCTGTTCGTGGCGCTGTCGTTTTCCCTGCCCGCGCGGATACTCGCTCACAAGGGCGTCCTGCAGAGCCTCGTGTACAGCCTGGATCTCATTCGCGGCAACTGGTGGCGGGCCGCCGCCATGTACGCTGTCGGCCTGTCGATCATCACCGTGTTCTACCTGCTCGTCGCCATCGCGGCCGCAATGGTGCTGCCCGACGCGGGCAGCGCCATGGCGCTCGAGCGGGCCGTGACCACCACCGCGGTGCTGGCCGTCGGAGCCGTCGGCCTGACGTTCTACACCGCCATCACGCTCACGGTGTTCGCCGACCTCGAGATCCGCAAGGCGAACCGGCCGCGCCCGGCCTGACCGGCGCACACGGCTAGGCCAGATTCGGCGCCAGCCATTTCTGCGCCTCCGCAACCGTCATCCCCTTGCGCCGCGCGTAATCCTCCACCTGGTCGCGGGCGATCCGGCCTACCGCGAAATAATGCGACTCCGGATGCGCAAAGTACCAGCCGCTCACCGCGGCGGTGGGATACATCGCATAGCTGTCGGTCAGGCGGATGCCGGTGCGCCGATCGACGTCGAGCAATTGCCAGAGCTTCGCCTTCTCGGTGTGATCCGGGCAGGCCGGATAGCCCGGCGCCGGACGGACACCGCGGTAGGCTTCGCGGAGCAGCTGCTCGCCGGTCAACTCCTCCCCGTCCGAGTAGCCCCACAGCTCACGCCGCACCCGCTCGTGGAAATGCTCGGCGGCCGCCTCCGCAAGCCGATCGGCGAGCGCCTTGAGGATGATCGCGGAGTAATCATCGTGAGCGCGCTCGAAGCGTGCCACGTGCTCCTCGATACCGAGACCGGCGGTCACCGCGAACGCCCCGATGTAGTCGCGCACCCCGCTCGACCGGGGCGCGATGTAGTCGGCCAGGCACTCGTGCGGCTGACCCTGGGGCTTGTCCTTCTGCTGGCGCAGGAAGCTCAGGGTGAGTACCGGGGCGCTGCGCTTCTCGTCGGCGTACACCTCGACGTCGTCCCCCGACGAGTGGGCGGGGAACAGCCCGATGACGGCCTGCGCCTTCAGCCAGCGCTCGGCCACGATCCGATCCAGCATGCGGCGCGCGTCCGCGTACAGGTTGCTCGCCGCCTCGCCCACCAGCGGGTCGGTGAGGAGGTCGGGAAACTTGCCGGCAAACTCCCATGCGTTGAAAAACGGCATCCAGTCGATGTAGCTGAGCAGCTCCGTCAGGGGATAGTCCGCGAAGCACTGCACGCCG
>JAKAFQ010000148.1 GCA_021817875.1 Pseudomonadota bacterium | reverse complement strand
TGCTCGATGCGGCGGACGTCGATGTGGTGCTGGTCGGCGATTCGCTCGGCATGGTGATCCAGGGGCGCGACACCACCGTGCCGGTGACCATGGACGACATGGTGTATCACTGCGGCATCGTCGCGCGCGGACTGCACCGGCCGCTTCTCATGGCCGACCTGCCGTTCATGAGCTACCCCAGCAAGGAGCAGGCGCTGCAGAACTCGGTGCGCCTGATGCAGCAGGGCGGGGCGCAGATGATCAAGCTCGAAAGCGGCGCCAGCCAGTGCGAGATCGTGGAGTTCCTCGCCAGCCATGACATCGCGGTGTGCGCCCACCTCGGTCTCAGGCCGCAGTCGGTGCACAAGACGGGCGGGTTCCGTGTGCAGGGCCGGCAGGAGGACGCGGCCGAACGGATGCTCCGGGACGCCAAGCGGCTCGAGTCCGCGGGCGCGGACATCGTGCTGCTCGAGTGCATTCCCGCGCCGCTCGGCCAGGCGATCACCGCCGAGCTGTCCGTGCCGGTGATCGGCATCGGCGCCGGTCCGCACACGGATGGGCAGATCCTGGTGCTGTACGACATCCTCGACATCACGAGCGGACGCAAGCCGCGCTTCGTGCGCAACTTCATGGCGGGCGCGGGTGACAACCTGCAGGCCATCCAGCACTACGTCGAGGCGGTGCGTTCCGGGGCCTATCCGGCTGCCGAACACTGTTTCTGACGCCATGCGCACCGTCACCACCATCGCGGATGTCCGCGCGCAGGTGCGTCTGTGGCGCCAGGCAGGCGAGCGCGTCGTGTTCGTGCCGACCATGGGCAATCTGCACGCCGGGCATGTCAGCCTGATCGAGGCCGCGCGCGCCCACGGCGATCATTTCGTCGCCAGCATCTTCATCAACCCGATGCAGTTCGGGCCCAACGAGGACTTCGCGCACTATCCGCGCACGCCGCAGCGCGACGAGCAGATGCTGCGCGAGGCCGGCTGCGATCTGATGTTCATGCCGGATGTGGCCGAGATCTATCCCTGCGGCTCGCAGCGCGCCACCCGGGTGGAGGTGCCGGGGCTGTCGTCGATCCTGTGCGGCGAGTTCCGCCCGGGGCACTTCGAAGGCGTCACCACCGTCGTCGCCAAGCTGTTTCACATCGTCGAGCCTCATGGCGCGGTATTCGGCGAAAAGGACTTCCAACAGCTGACCATCATCCGGCGCATGGTGACCGAGCTGTGCATGCCCGTGCAGATCATCGCCGCGCCCACGGTGCGCGATGCGGACGGACTCGCCCTGAGCTCGCGCAATCAATACCTGACCGCCGAGGAACGGGCGCGCGCGCCCGTGATCTACCGCACGCTGCAGGCGGCGGCGCGGCGGCTCGCCGCCGGCGATCAGGACTGCGCCGGGATCGAGCGCGCGGGCATCCGGGCGCTCGAGAGCGCGGGCCTGCGGCCGGATTATTTCTCGATCCGCCGCGCCGATGATCTCGCCGCCCCGCAGCCCGGCAGCCCCCAGCTGGTGGTGCTGACCGCGGCGCGTCTGGGCAAGGCGCGGCTCATCGACAACGTTCAGGTGAGGCGTCAGGCGGACACGCGGCCGGTGGCTGCCTCGGAATCCTCCGGGGCCGACCCCGCGGGGTCGGCCGCCCGCTGCTGACGCGCCAGCGCCCACTCGACGTGCTCACGCACCAGCGCCGAGGGGTCGTTGCGGCGGCGCTCGAGCGCTGCGCGCACCGCCTCGCCCGGTGGCGCGTTGCCGAGCGCCACGGCGATGTTGCGTGACCAGCGCTCGTAGCCGATGCGGTGGATGGCCGAGCCGCGCAGGCGCTCGGCGAACTGCGCCTCGCTCCAGGCGAACAGCTCGGTGAGCCGCGGCGCATCGAGTCCGAGGCGCACCTTGAAGTCCGGGTGCGAGGCGGCGCGCGCGAATTTGTTCCACGGGCAGACGAGCTGGCAGTCGTCGCAGCCATAGATGCGGTTGCCGATCGCGCTACGCAGCTGCGGCGGAATGGCCTCGCCGGACTCGATGGTGAGGTAGGAGATGCAGCGGCGCGCATCGAGCCGGTAGGGCGCGACGATGGCGGCGGTGGGACAGGCGGGGATGCACGCCGTGCAGCGGCCGCAGTGCGCGCTCGCGGGCTCGTCGGCCGGCAGCGGCAGGTCGGTGAGAATCTCCCCGAGAAAGAACCATGATCCGCCGTGGCGCGAGATCAGGTTGGTGTGCTTGCCGATCCAGCCGAGCCCGGCATTGCGCGCCAGCGCCTTCTCGAGCACCGGCGCGCTGTCGACGCAGACCCGGTAGCCGAACGGACCGATCCGCGCGGTGAGCTCCGCGGCCAGCCGCGCCAGCGCCTTGCGCAGCACCTTGTGATAGTCGCGCCCGAGGGCGTAGCGGGAGAGGTAGCCGGCGGCCGGATCGGCGAGCGTCTCCCGGGCATCGCGCGCCTCGCCCGGCCAGTAATCCATGCGGGCGCTCACCACCCGCACCGTGCCCGGGACGAGCTCCTGCGCGCGGCTGCGCCGGGTGCCGTGCCGGCGCATGTAGTGCATCTGGCCGTCAAAGCCGGCCCCGAGCCACTCGAGCAGGTGGCGCTCGTCCTCGGGAAGCTCGACCCGCGCCACCCCGAGGCCGCTGAAGCCGAGTTCGCGGGCACGGGAAGCCAGGTCGCGCTTGAGCGCGGCGAAATCGAGCGCTGGAGTCATGGTCCGGACGACGCCTCAGTATAATCAAACGCATGCCGCTGCCGGTCGCACTCTATTCCACTCAGCAGGTGCGTGCGCTCGATGCGTACGCGATCGAGACGCTGGGCATCCCGGGCTACACCCTGATGCAGCGTGCGGGGGAGGCCGCGCTGCGTTGCCTGCGGACCGGCTGGCCGGGGGCGCGGAGTGTGGTGATCGTCTGCGGTCCCGGCAACAACGGCGGCGACGGCTATGTGCTGGCGCGACTGGCGCGGTCGGCGGGGCTGACCGTCACGGTGCTTGCGGCGAGCCCTCCCGATCGCTTGCGGGGCGATGCGCGTCAGGCGGCTGAGGCCTGGCTCGCCGAGGGCGGGACCGTGCGCCCGTTCGAGCCGCAGCCGCTCGCGGAGGCCGACCTCATCGTCGATGCGCTGCTCGGGACCGGGCTGCAGGGCACGCTCCGCGCGCCGATGGCGCAGGTCATCCGCCGGATCAATGCCGCCGGGCGCCCGGTGCTGGCGCTGGATGTTCCCTCGGGCCTCGACAGCGATACCGGCCTGCCGCTCGGCGAGGCGGTCCAGGCCGAGTGCACCCTCAGCTTCGTCGGGTTGAAGACCGGGCTGTTCATCGGCGACGGTCCGCAATTCGCCGGCCGGGTGTGTTTCGACGATCTGGGGCTCGGGGCCACTCTGGCCGAGCCGCCGCCGGCCCGACTCGAGCGCATCCTCGAGGCGCAGATCGGGCGGGCGCTGCCGCGCCGGGCGCGATCGGCGCACAAAGGGGATTTCGGCCGCGTGCTCATCGTCGGAGGGGCGGTGGGCATGCCGGGTGCGGCGCGGCTCGCGGGCGAAGCGTGCCTGCGCGTCGGGGCCGGGCGGGTGAGCGTCGCGGTGGCCCCGCAGAATGTGCCGGCCGTCGCGGCGGGGCGGCCGGAGCTGATCTGTCTGCCGCTCGCCGAGCCGCAGGAACTGCGGGAGGCGGCACAAGGCGTCGATCTCATCGCGATCGGACCCGGTCTCGGCCGCTCGGAATGGGCTCGGGGCGCGCTGCAGGTCGCACTCGAGGCCGGCAAGCCCCTGGTGGTCGATGCGGATGCGTTGAACCTCATCGCCGCGGCCGGCGCCGGCGCACGGCAGGAGTGGATCCTGACGCCGCACCCGGGAGAGGCCGGGCGGCTGCTCGGCGTGGGCACCGCCGAGGTGCAGCGCGACCGCCTCGGGGCACTGGAGCGCCTGACGGCGCGGTATGGCGGCGTGGTGGTGCTCAAGGGAGCCGGAACGCTGATCGGCGCCCCGGGACGCACCGCGGCGCTGTGCGAGCGCGGCAATCCCGGTATGGCGAGCCCCGGTATGGGCGATGTGCTCACCGGGGTGATCGCGGGCATTTTCGCGCAGTGTGGCGATGCCTGGACGGCGGCCCGCGCCGGCGTGCTGGCGCACGCCCTCGCCGGCGATGCGGCGGCCCGGTCCGGCGAGCGCGGGCTGTTGGCGGGCGATGTGATCGAGGAGCTGCGCGCCTGCATCAATCCCTGAAGAGCGCCGAACAGACCGAATCACTCGGGAGACGGCTCGCACAGGCCCGTCCGGCGCCGGGCGAGCCGCTCGCGGTGGTGTACCTCGTCGGGGACCTCGGCGCAGGCAAGACCACCCTGGCGCGCGGGTTTCTGCGGGACTGCGGGATCGTCGGCCCGGTGCGCAGCCCCACCTATACCCTGGTGCAGGTCTATCAGAGCGGCGCGCAGACCCTGCTGCACCTGGATCTGTATCGGCTGAGGGACGCCGCGGAGCTCGAGCACCTGGGATTGTCCGAGTGGGCCCAGACGGACTGCCTGTGGCTCATCGAGTGGCCGCAGCACGGTGGGGACCTGCTGCCGCCGGCGGACCTGGTGGTCACCCTCGTGGCCGGTCCGGATCAACACCAGGCGCGCATCGACGCTGAAACGCCGGCTGGCGCCGCCTGGCTGAGCCGGATGATGGCGGACCGCCCGTTCGGAGCGCGGAGTTGAAAATGGGCGGCATTGCTCGTAGATTACACATCAACGAGTGCCTCGAAGCCCATGATCAAAAAGGTCTTTTACCTCACTCTCGTTTTGTTCCTGGGAGTGGGGCTGGCGCAGCCCGAGCCCGCGGTGGCCGCCGTGGCGCGCGTGAGCCGGGTGCTGCTGCTGCAGTCCGGCGGGCATACCTGGGCGCGGCTGTCCGTCTCGCGGCGGATTCCGGCGAGATATTTCACGCTCGGGCACCCGGATCGCGCCGTGCTCGACCTCGAGCAGACTCGATTGGATGGCGGCGTGCGACTGCCGCAGGACTGGGGAGCCGTCCGTGAAACGCGCGTGGGCCGCCGGCCGAACGGGGCGCTGCGGGTGGTGTTCGTGCTCCGATCGGCCGCCACGCTGCGCCTGGCGTGGCGGCGCGGCGCCCACGGCGGACAACGGCTGCTGATCGAGCTGTCGGGCGGCGCGGTGCCCGCGGCCGCTGCGGCTCCGACACCCATTGCCGTTGCGCATGCGCCGAGGCAGACCGGCCGCGACATCGTCGTGGCGGTCGACCCGGGGCACGGCGGCGCCGACCCGGGCACCATCGGCCGTTATGGCACGGAAGAAAAGACCATCACGCTGGCGATCGGCAGACTGCTCGCCGAGCGCATCGATGCGCAGCGCGGCATGCGGGCGGTGCTCACCCGCGACAAAGATGTGTTCGTGCCGCTGCGGGAACGGCGAGTGATCGCGCGGCGGGCGCACGCGGACCTGTTCGTGTCCATCCACTGCAACGCCGTGTCGGATCGCGCCATCGACGGCGCACAGGTGTACATCCTGTCGCTGCATGGGGCTTCGAGCGAAGCCGCCCGTATCCTCGCCGAGCGTGAAAATGCCGCCGACCTCAAGGGCGGCATCGCCTTCCAGGGCGAGTCGCGCACCCTGGCTTCGGTGCTGCTCAACCTGTCGCAGTCCGCGACCATCAGCGAGAGCATGAGCGCCGCGCGGGACGTGGTGAGCGCGATGGGCCGCTCGGTGCCCATCCGCAGCCCCCAGGTGCAGCAGGCGGCATTCGTGGTGTTGAAATCCCCCGACATCCCCTCGATGCTGGTCGAGACCGACTACCTGTCCGACCCGACCGAGGAGCTGAAGCTGCGCACGTACGGGTACCAGAAACGGATGGCCGATGCGATCTTCCGCGGCATTCTCGCCTACTTCCGCACGCATCCTCCGGCGGGCAGCCTCTTTGCCGAGGAGCGCCGCCAGAGCATGGAGCGCCTCCTCGCCCGCGCCGCCCGTTAGCCGCCGCGCACCACGGCTGAACCGGCCGTCGTGCAGACCGGACCGGGTGCGTTCGCGCATAATTCACGCTGCGCACTCAGACCCCGGCCGCCCATGCCCATCCGCATCCTGCCCAACGAGCTCATCGACCAGATCGCCGCCGGTGAGGTGATCGAGCGGCCCGCCTCGGTCGTCAAGGAGCTGGTCGAGAACAGCCTGGACGCTCAGGCGCGCCGCATCGAGGTCGACGTGGAGCAGGGCGGGGTCGGACTCGTCCGGGTGCGCGACGATGGCCTCGGCATCAGCGCCGAGGAGCTGCCGGTCGCGCTGTGCCGCCATGCCACCAGCAAGCTCGCCGGGCTGGCGGACCTGGAATCGATCGCCACCCTCGGCTTTCGCGGCGAAGCGCTGCCGTCCATCGGGTCGGTGTCGCGCCTGCGGCTGGTGTCGCGTCCGCCGGGGGCCGCGCACGGCGCGGAGGTCGCGGTGGAAGGCGGCTCCGTGGTCCCGGTGCGTCCGGCCGCCCACCCGCCCGGGACGACCATCGAGGTGCGCGACCTGTTCTACAACGTGCCGGCGAGGCGCAAGTTCGTGCGCAGCGCGGCGACCGAGCTCGGCCACATTGCGCGGCTGCTCGAGCGGCTGGCGTTGTCCCGGCCGGAGGTGTCGTTTCGGCTGCGCCACGGCGAGCGCGTGCTGCTCGATGCGCCGGCGCTGCCGGGGGCCTCGGCGGAAGATCCCGCCGCGGCCGAAAGCCGGGTGGCGCAGCTGTTGGGCCGGGAATTCATCGACCAGGCGCTCGCGGTGAGTCATGCGGCCGGGCCAGTGCGGCTCGCCGGTTGGATCGGCCTGCCGACCGCCTCGCGGGCGCAGCCGGACCGGCAGTACTGGTTCGTGAACGACCGCAACGTGCGGGACAAGCTGCTGATGAGCGCCGTGCGCCTCGGGTACCGTGACGTGTTGTATCACGGCCGGTACCCGGCCTACGTGCTGCATCTGTGGCTCGATCCGCGCCTGGTCGATGTCAACGCCCACCCGGCCAAGCTCGAAGTGCGCTTCCGCGACGGGCGTCAGATCCACGAATTCATCCTGCGTGCCACCGAGGGGGCACTGGCCGGCACCCGTCCGGCGCACGCTGCCGCGCCGGCGGCGAGCGTCGCGGCCCTGCTGGCGGATGCCGCCGCCGGTCCCGCCCCGCACGGCGTGCCCGGGAGGCTGCCTTTGCCCGAGGCGGCCCGGCCGTCGGCCTCGCGCAGCCCGTGGTTCCTCGCCGCCGGGGTGCGTCAGGCGCAGGAGGCGTACGGCGAGCCGGAGCGCCCGAGCGGCTCGGCGCAGGCCGCCGAGGATGCGCCCGACATCACCGGGTCCGCGCAACCCGTGCCGTCGGCAACGGAGCGCCCGCTCGGCGTCGCGCTGGCGCAGCTGCACGGCATCTACATCCTCGCGCAAAGCCGTGACGGACTGATCCTCGTCGACATGCATGCCGCGCACGAGCGCGTGCTCTACGAGAAGCTCAAGGCCGACCGGGGCACCGGTCCGGCGGCGTCGCAGCAGCTGCTCGAGCCGCTGGTGATCGAGCTCAGGCCGTACGAGCTCGAGGCGCTCCTCGAGCAGCGGGTCTCGTGGGAACAGGCGGGCTTCGAGCTCGATGCGCTCGGTCCGACGCGCCTGGCGCTGCGCCGGGTGCCGGCGCTGCTCGCGGGCGAACGGCTGGTGGAGATTGTCCAATCGGTCGCACGGGACCTGGGGCGCGATGGGTCACTGCATCATCTCGAGCAGGCGGCCGACCGGTTCCTCGGCACGCTCGCCTGCCGCACGGCGATCCATGCCCGGCGCCGGCTCACGGTGCCCGAGATGGATGCGCTGCTGAGGCAGATGGAAATCACCGATCGCGCCAATCAATGCAATCACGGCCGTCCCACCTGGACCCGCGTGACGCTGCGGGAGCTCGACCAGCTGTTTCTGCGAGGACGGTGATGCCGGCTGGCCTCTCCCCGGCGCGAGCCGAGCCGCGGCTGCCGATTTACATCCTCACCGGCCCGACCGGCACCGGCAAGAGCGAGTGGGCGCTGCACCTCGCCGAGGCCGCGGCGGTGGAAATCGTCAGTGTCGATTCGGCCCAGGTGTACCGCGGGCTCGACATCGGCACCGCAAAGCCCGACCGATCGGTGCGGGCGCGCATCGCGCATCATCTGCTCGACCGGTGCGATCCGGCGGAAAGCTATTCGGCGGGGCGCTTCGTGAGCGAGGCACTCGAGTGCATCGCGGCCATCCACGCCCGGGGCCGGGTGCCGCTGCTCGTGGGCGGCACGCTGCTGTATCTGCGCGCGCTGCTGCAGGGCCTGGCGCCGCTTCCGCAGGCTTCGAGCGTGCTTCGCCGGGACCTCGACGAGCGCGCCGCGCAGCTCGGCTGGCCGGCCCTGCATGCCGAGCTCGAACGGCTCGATCCGCTTGCCGCCGCACGGATCGGGCCACACGATCGCCAGCGGATCCAGCGGGCCCTGGAGGTGTGCCTGGTGAGCGGGCAGCCCCTGTCCGAACTGCAACGCCACCGCCACAGCCCGTTGGCCGGGATGAAGGTCTCGGCCTGGACCTTGGTGCCGCGCGAGCGCGCCGCGCTGCACCGGCGCCTCGCGGCACGTTTCCAGGCCATGATGGATGCCGGCTTTCTGGGGGAAGTCAGGGGCCTGCACGCCCGGGGCGATCTGTCCGCGCACCACGCATCGATCCGGGCGGTCGGCTAC
>JAKAFQ010000147.1 GCA_021817875.1 Pseudomonadota bacterium | reverse complement strand
CGATCGACTGGAATCACTGATCACTTAGCGCGGAAAACGCAGGGGATGGGCAAGGCTGAGATCGCGCGGGCGCTGGGCGTGAGCCGGCGCACGCTGTACTACTCGATCGATTCCGGGCGGCTCGATCGCGGACTGACCTGCGCGGCACGTACTGAGGTGTCGAGATTGGCGTAGCGGAGTATCCTCATACGCTGCCGATTCTGCCGACGGTCGCCAGGGACCGAAGATCCTCGACGAATGGAACCGTCCGGCCATCTCATACCGGTTCGGCCAATTGCCACCTGCCGTGCGATCCTGTTCCCCTGGCGCGTCATCCACGACTGACGGGACTTAAAGCTCCTTTCTTCTTGGTTTCCGCCGCTCGACCCCACCAGTAGCCGGGGCGGCGACGGTAATGAGCCAACGCAAGTATCTGCACGGCCCCTTCCCGCTCGCGATAGATGAGCGTCAATGGAAATGGTCGGAGGCGTACCCGGCGAATATCTGGCGGGTGTGCTCGATCGGGTATTGCGCCGGCCGCTCACAAACCCTCTGGACAATCTTCAGAAAGTGATCTCGGTAGCGTCCGCCGAGGCCTTTACGCCGCGACTCGTCAGGTCGTAGCACGAGCTCGAGCACGCACCGCGTGCGAATCAGACAGCCAAGCCGGTCACGCCAACCCAGACACGACGGTCGCGGCCGGCCGGAATACGTGCGGTGCGGCACTCCGATTCTTCCGAGGCTTGCGCGGAGACGGGCTGCTCACTCAATCGGGCGCATCCGTCTCCGCGCTTCCTTGCCTCACCTCAGCGCCTGCGCTGCCTGGCGCTCCTCCTCCAGCGACCGATGCCGAGACCGATGGCCGCGAGTCCTGCCAGCGCGAGCAGCGACGGATCGAACGGACCGCCCGCCGCATACACACAT
This sequence comes from Pseudomonadota bacterium, assembly GCA_021817875.1. Next base: position 7,752 of record JAKAFQ010000147.1, on the reverse strand, counting down.
CCGCCACCGCCCGATGAGCTCGTCGTCGGAGTGACGGGAGTCTCCGCCAGTATCGTCAGGGGCACCGCAGCCGCGTTGTTGGTGGGATCGCTGTCGACGTCCAGCTCGTTCACCTCCCCCTCCGGGGTGACTTGCCACACCTCGAATGCCACCAGGGTGTCTCCCGTCGAGGTCGGCTCCAGGGTCAATGTACCCGTCACCGTGCCGCCAGGGGCCACCGTGCCGACGTCACAACCCGCGCCGCTGACGGTCGTATTCGGCACGGTCACCGCGAGGCAGGTACGTCCGTTCGATATCTGCATGCTGCGGTAGCTCATCCTGTTCTCGAACGCCGCGGCCACGATCACGTTGTTCGCGGCATCCTCGCCACGATTCGTGATGCTGAAATTCAGCGCCGTCTGGCCATGCACCCTCGCCTGTTGTCCGGAGCCTGATACACTCAGCCTCACGTCGCTGATTCCCTGAATCAACGTCTTCACGGTCACGGTGTTGTTGTCCGGGAAGGGATCGGCCGGCGCTGCCGCGGCGATGTGCGCGCTGAAAGTCTCCCATCCGGGCTGGGTGCCCGTTCCCTTGAGGTCGAGCGATGCCGTCTGGCCTCTCGCCAGCGTTCCGACGTCACAGCTCACCACCTGCGTGTTGGCATCGAACGCGCAATCCGACGTGCCGGCTGGGGTCGTCAGTGTGGCGCCCGAGAGCGCGTACCCCTGAGGCATCGGCCCGGTGGTGATCGTCACTCCCGTCGCATCCGCCGACGCGCCCGGATCGTTGGTGAAATCGAAGCCGACGTTCGCGGGCTGACCCCGACGCACCCGGTACTGCAGCCGGTTGCCGCTGGCGTGCAGATCATTCGATGGGGTGAATAATTCGAAGGCTCCGATGTCGCATTGCATGCTGCCGCGCAGGTTCCCATCCGCGGGCCGCATGTTGCCCCGTTGGTCGGTCGGTGGGCAGTTGGCATTGTCCCCGGCATCCACCGCGGGCGTACCCGCCAGCAGCGCCATGCTTTCGGTCGGACCGCCGTTGGCAGCCAGCGCCTGGAGCTGTGTGGAGATATCGGCCTGATCCTGTACAGCCGACTGCAGGAAGCAGGTCGAGTCGTCCGAAAGATTGTGGCCGCCGCTCACCATGACTCCGGTCTTGCAGGACGAGCCGCTGCAGCCACAGCTCGCCGATGCCCCGGTGCCGGTCGCGACGTTGTTCTGGAACAGCGTGTTCACAAAGCTGTACACGCCGCTGCCGAACGCATTGACACCCGCGCCACCGCTCGTCGAGTCATTCGCGGCCTGATTGCCGGCGATGGTGTCGTTCTGCAGGTTCACCTTTCCGTCGGCAGTGATTCCTGCGCCGACGTCGGTCGCCTGGTTTCCTCCAATGGTCGTATTGACGATGTTCATCGTCACGAGCGAGCGGGATGAGATGCCCCCGCCGCCGACCGCCTTGTTGCCGACGATCGCGCTCTGCTCGATGAGTGTGTTGTGCATGCCGGTGTCGAAGATGCCGCCGCCGCCCTCGGCCGAGTTTGCATTGCTGAAGCCCGTCATCGTACCGATGGTGGAATTCCTGATGGTGAGCTGGGCGTCGTTGTAGATACCGCCGCCATTCGTCGTTGCGACATCACCGCTCACCAGAACGTTGTCGAGAGTCAGAGGGGCCGCGCTCGAGATGCCGCCGCCCGCCGTGCCGCTCTGGTTGTCAACGATGCGCACATTGGTGAGCGTCACGCTGTTGATGACCGCGGCGCTTTCGCCTTCCTCGCTCCCTCCGGAGCCCGCGCCACCCTCTTCGCCGCCGCTGCCGCTTTCACTCCCGGACACCGACGGGTCGATCAGAGTCACCGCTGCCGCAGGACCGATCGCGATGCCACCGCCCCAGCGCTCAAACTGGTAATAGGTGCCGTCTGAGTTGGTCGCGATGACCTGGGGCGGAGATGTAACCCCGTTCTGGATCGTTACACCCGAGATGCTGACGTCGATGTTGCTCGAGACCGCCTCGATGTGGAACACTCGGTCACCCTTGGCGGGATCCTGTTTGACACTCGGATCCCATTCGATGATGGTCTTGTCGGGACCCGCGCCCACGATGCTCATGCTCGAGGTGATGTTGAGATCGCCCGTGGCGGCATCGTGCGCCGAGGTGATCGTGAACCCTGTGGTGGCATCCCCGGTCACCGTTTCGTCGGTGCCCGGAATATCGAGAATGATCGGCGTGCTCGGATCGCTGATCAGGCTGAGATCGACCGTGTTCGTCCCACCGATCGCGTTCGCTTCCATGATCGCCGCGCGCAGCGTGCAACGGCCTGCGCTGTCGGCGCATATCCCGTCGCCCGGGCTGACGTCCGGCGCATCCGCCGTGCTGTCGACGGAGAACGTCGCGGCCCTCGCCGGGGGCGACAATCCGATGAGTAAGGAAGCGAGCCCGCAGATGAGGAGACCGCTCCTGAGTCTTTTGCTGCATGTCTTCATGCTCGTCTCTCCCACGTTTCGACGGCGACTGCTGTCGAACTGCGCGGAACTATTTCGCATTTTCCGCGCCGGGTAAATCAGGGGTGTTGCCTACGCAAAGGCGTGTTATCGGCATGTGGCCGTCGCCAGGCGCGAGACGGTGACGGTTCCTGCGTATGCAGCCCGGCGATCGCCCGCGGCGGGAGCCCGGCCGAACCGCGGACAGTTCGCACTTCCGGACTTGACCCGGTTCGGCACACACGAGGGCGTGATATCGGAGTGTTTGCCATGGTCAAGTCGAGGGTATCGAAGCCGACGTAGGGCAAGCGGTACCCGGCGGAGCCCCAGCATCGGAAGGAACGGCGACGCTGTTCCCTGCCGCGGGGTCCTGCGATTCCGATCGCGAGCCTCCCTGGTGCGCGGAATCGCACTTTGGCTGGCGCGCTCCCATACCGGTACAGTCACCCAGTGCTTGATGATCGGCGGGACCTGCCCGTCGGTGACCCGAAGCGAGAACGGCGACCGCGACGATTCCAATCAGCTGAATCGCCATTGGCCAAGTCCTGCCGGTCTCCCGCATCTCAGCCGAACGGTAGACGGAACGGTCGTCCTCTCCCGTGAACCGGTATCAACCCGCCGCGGTGGCCTCCTGCCCACGGGTGAGCCGGCGCGATGGCCCGGCGGAATCGGCCTGCGCGGATGATGTCGATGCGAAACCGGCCTCGACGGTCCTGGCTCCAGGCAACGCCGGGGTGCGGGCGTATCGCATGAATGAACGGCAGCGCAGGGCGGCGGAATCGGCGCGGATAAGGACCCGATCAGGTGGCGGCCTGGCCTGCGGCGCGGCATGCCTTTGCGGAGCGGAACAGTGTATGCTCGCATCCGCCGGCTCTCTGTCGGGCGCGTCGGCGCAACACACCTTGGTCAGAGGAAAGAGGAACCTCAATGAAGCGGGAAACGATCGCGATCCACGGGGGCTTTGCCGGAGACCCGCAGACCCATGCGGTGGCCGTGCCGATCTATCAGACCACGAGCTATTTTTTCGACGACACCCAGCACGGCGCCGACCTGTTCGACCTGAAGGTCGAGGGCAACATCTACACTCGGATCATGAACCCCACCACCGCCGTGCTCGAGCAGCGGGTGGCCGGGCTCGAGGGCGGCGTGGGGGCGCTGGCGCTTGCTTCGGGCATGGCCGCGATCACCGCGTGCGTGCACACGCTGGTCCGGGCGGGCGAGAACATCGTGGCGACCTCGCAGCTGTACGGCGGCACCTATAATTTCTTCTGTCACACCCTGCCCAGCCAGGGTGTGCAGGTGCGCATGGTGGACGGGCGTGATCCGAGCGCATTCGCCGCCGCGATCGACGCCGACACCCGGATGGTCTTCTGCGAATCCGTGGGAAATCCCGCCGGCAACGTGGCCGACATCGCGGCGATCGCCGAAGTCGCCCACCGGGCAGGCGTGCCGCTGGTCGTGGACAACACCGTCCCGACACCGATCCTCTGCCGCCCCTTCGAGCACGGCGCCGACATCGTCGTGCACGCGCTCACCAAGTACATGGGCGGCCACGGCACCAGTCTCGGGGGCATCCTGGTCGACTCGGGCCGGTTCCCCTGGAAGGACAATCCGCGTTTTCCTCAGTTCAACAACCCGGATCCGAGCTACCACGGCGTCGTGTATGTGGACGCCTTCGGGCCCGCGGCCTTCATCGGCCGCGCCCGCGTGGTGCCGTTGCGCAACATGGGCGCGGCGCTGTCACCGTTCAACGCGTTCCTGATCCTGCAGGGCATCGAGACCCTGCCGCTGCGCATGGAGCGTCACTGCAGCAACGCCCTCGCCATCGCCCGCCACCTGAAGCGTCACGCCAAGGTGAACTGGGTGAATTTCGCAGGCCTCGAGGACAACAGCGACCATGCGCTGGCGCGCAAGTACATGGATGGCGGCATTCCCTCGGCCATTCTCAGCTTCGGCATCAAGGGCGGCCGCGAGGCCTGCGCCCGTTTCATGGACAGGCTGACGCTGATCAAACGGCTGGTCAACATCGGCGATGCCAAGTCGCTCGCCTGCCATCCGGCCACCACGACGCACCGGCAGCTCAACGACGCGGAATTGAAGAAGGCCGGCGTCAGCGCGGACCTGGTTCGCCTGTCCATCGGCATCGAGCATCTGGATGACCTGATCGCCGACATCGAGCAGGCCTTCGCGGCCGTGTGAGGACGATGCGTTGCGTCTTGCCACCACGGCGGCAGCTGCGCCGCGAATACTCCACCCCTGCCCACCGGCAGGGGTGGCCGCGCGCGCAGCCGGCCGGCGGACGGCGGGTCCCGCAGCGAATCAGCAGGCCTGAACCGCCGTGGCCGCCTGGCCCCGCCCAGTGAGCGCACGCCGGCGCGCGACGGCCGCGGCGAGCCGCTCGAGCACTCCCACCGAAGTTTCCCAGTCGATGCATCCGTCCGTGATGCTCTGGCCGTAGCGCAGAGGACGCCCCGGCAACAGGTCCTGTCGACCCGCGACGAGATTGCTCTCGATCATGATGCCGGCGATGCGTTGATCGCCCGCTGCGATCTGCGCCGCAATGTCTTCAACGACTTCCGGCTGCCGCTCGGGGCGCTTGCCGCTGTTGCCGTGGCTCGCATCGATCATCAGTCGAGTGGCGAGCCCCGCGCTGCGCATCTCCAGGCATGCTGCCTCGACGCTCGCCGCATCGTGATTGGGATGCCGGCCACCGCGCAGGATGACGTGGCAGTCCGCGTTGCCCGCCGTGGCCGCGATCGCGCTGCGGCCCTGCTTGGTCACCGCGAGAAAATGATGCGGCTGAGAGGCGGCCCGTACGGCATCCACCGCAATCCGCACATTGCCGTCCGTTCCGTTCTTGAAGCCGATCGGACAGGACAGACCCGAGGCGAGCTCCCGGTGGACCTGGCTTTCCGTCGTGCGCGCGCCGATCGCGCCCCAGGCGACCAGATCCGCAATGTACTGCGGCGTGATCATATCGAGGAACTCGCATCCGGCCGGCACACCGAGCTCGTTGATGTCGAGCAGCAGTCCTCGTGCCAGCCGCAGACCGTCGTTGATGTGGAAGCTGCCATCGAGATCCGGATCGTTGATCAGGCCCTTCCAGCCGACCGTCGTCCGCGGCTTCTCGAAGTAGACGCGCATGATGATCTCGAGCCCGGCGCTGAGTCGCACGCGTTCACGCGCAAGGCGTCCGGCGTACTCGCGCGCAGCGTGCACGTCGTGGATCGAGCAGGGCCCGATGACCACGGCGAGCCGGTCGTCCTCGCCCACGAGAATCCGGTGCAGCGCCCCGCGGGCACCGCGCACCGTTGCGGCCGCACGGTCGGTGCAGGGGCGATCGAGGATCAACTGCTCGGGCGTCGCGAGCTCGGTCATCCCGCGGATACGCAGGTCATCGGTCTGGGAATGCATGTTCGTCTCCGGTGACCAGTCCCCGGGCGAAAAAAAACCGCCAGGGTTCTGGCGGTTTTTTCGGGTTTATCTCGTCTCGATTACATCATCGACTCGACCATAGCCCGCCAACCGCCGGTGAATGCGGCCAAAAAAATCGGTAATACGAGCGGCTGAAGCGGGACTGGGTCACGCATCATTCATATCATGAGGAGGCGGGCACGGCAAGTGCCGCCGCTCCCGGATGGGAGATTCGAGCCATCGTCGCACCCGGCTGGGCCCGGCCCGGAGCCGATCAGGGCCGCTCCCGAGTGCGCCTTCGTGGCGTCGATGCAACGGTCCGGAGCATGCATCGGAGCCTGACGGGTGGTGTGCCGCACCAACAGGGAATCCGCCTGCCGCAGACGCGAGCCGCATTCCGATCGGTCCCACCGGCCTCAGCTGCCGCCGATCTCAGGCGGCGGCGGCAGCGCCGAGGTGCGGCGCAACTCCACGATGGCCGCATCGAGCCCCTCGAGGGTCAGAGGGAACATGCGCTCGCCGATCAACCCCTTGAGGAGGAGCAGCGACTCGGTGTACTCCCAACGCTCCAGCGGCTCCGGATTGAGCCAGACCAGACGGGGGAAGGCCGCGCAAAGCCGCTGTACCCACAGCGCGCCGGCCTCGCTGTTCCAGTGCTCGACGCTGCCGCCCGGCTGCAGGATCTCGTAAGGGCTCATGGTCGCATCGCCCACCAGGATGACCCGATAGTCGTGCCCATAGGTTCGCAGCACCTCGAGCGTTGGAATGGCCGCAGCGCGGCGGCGGTTGTCCTTCCAGACCCGCTCGTACGGCACGTTGTGGAAATAGAAATGCTCGAGATGCCTGAACTCGCTGCGTGCCGCGGAAAACATCTCCTCGCACACCCTCACGTGATCGTCCATCGAGCCGCCGACATCGAGAAACAGCAGCACCTTGACCGCATTGCGCCGCTCCGCCACGAGCTTCACGTCGAGCAGCCCGGCGTTGCGGGCCGTGGCGCTGATGGTGCCATCCAGATCCAGCTGGTCGGCGACGCCCTCGCGGGCGAACTTGCGCAGTCTGCGCAGGGCGAGCTTCATGTTGCGCGTGCCGAGCTCGACCGAGTCGTCGAAGTTCCGGTACTCGCGCCGCTCCCACACCTTCACCGCGCGGCGCTGCCGCGCGCCGACCTGGCCGAAACGCATCCCCTCGGGATGATAACCCCCGGAACCGAACGGCGATGTGCCGCCCGTGCCGATCCATTTGCTGCCGCCGTGATGGGCTTCCTGCTGCTCGCGCAGACGCTCGCGCAGCGTCTCGAGAAGCTTCTCCCAGCCGCCGAGGGACTCGATGGCACGCCGCTCCTCGTCCGACAACGTACGGGCGGCCAGTCCTCGCAGCCAGTCGCCGGGGACCTGTGCGGCAAGCAGCTCGGCGAACAACCGCTCCGCGCCCGCGAACACCTCGGCGAACACCCGGTCGAACCGGTCGTAATGCCGCTCGTCCTTCACCAGACAGGCCCGCGCCAGAAAGTAGAATTCCTGTGCGGAAAGTCCCGCGGTACGCGCCCGCAGGGCTTCGAGCAGCGTCAGCAGCTCGGTGATGCTGACCGGCACGCCGGCGGCACGCAGTCCGAAGAAGAAGTTGACGAGCATGCCGTGCCGCCGGGAGAAGGTCCGCCGCTGCCGGCGCCGCTCAACGCGCCCGGCGGTGCAGGAACACGAGCTGCTCGAACAGGTGCACGTCCTGCTCGTTCTTGAGCAGTGCGCCATGCAGCGCCGGCAGCATCTTGCCCGCCTCGCCGGCGCGCAGCACCGCCGGATCGATGTCCTCGGCGAGCAGCAGCTTCAGCCAGTCGAGCAGCTCCGAGGTCGAGGGCTTCTTCTTCAGGCCCGGG
>JAKAFQ010000146.1 GCA_021817875.1 Pseudomonadota bacterium | reverse complement strand
CGTGTCGCCGCCTTCCAGACGCGCAATCCCATGCATCGCAGCCACGAGTATCTGGTCAAGATCGCGCTCGAGGTGCTCGATGGTGTCTTCATCCATCAGGTACTCGGCCAGCTCAAGGCCGGCGACATCCCCGCCGAAGTGCGCACCCGGGCGGTCCAGGCCATGGTCGCACACTACTTCCGGCCGGACACGGTGATTCAGGCGGGCTACCCCATCGAGATGCGCTATGCCGGGCCACGCGAGGCGCTGCTGCATGCGCTGATCCGCCAGAACTTCGGCTGCTCGCACCTCATCGTCGGACGAGACCATGCCGGCGTCGGCGAGTACTACGGCCCCTTTGACGCTCATCGCATCTTTGACCAGTTATGGGACGGCGCCCTCGAGACCCAGGCGCTCAAGCTCGACGTCACCTTCTACTGCCGTACCTGCGCCGGCATGGCGACGGCGCGGACCTGTCCGCACGATTCACGGCACCACATCGCGATCTCCGGGACGCGACAGCGCGAGATGCTCGCCACGGGCCAGGACATACCCGCGGAGTTCAGCCGTCCCGAGGTGGTGGCGATCCTGAGGGAGTATTATGCAGGCATGCAGTCGAGGCAGCCCGCCGCCGCTCCATGATCATCGCGCAGATCTCCGATACACACATCGCCCGCGGCGCTGCCGATGCCGGGCAACGCGCAGCGGATCTCGCCCGCACGATCGCCGACATCAATACGCTCGACCCCCAGCCCGATGCGATCATTCACACCGGAGACATCACTCACGGCGGTGACCGCGAGGATTACGCGCTGGCAGCCTGCCTGCTGCGCCGGGCGCGCGCGCCGCTGTACGTCGCGCCCGGAAACCGGGATGACCGCGAAAATCTCCGCCGCGCATTCCGCGGCTGGGCATGCCGTCCCGGTGATCCGCCGTTCCTCGATTACGCGGTCGAGGATTTTCCGGTGAGACTGATCGCGCTCGACACGGTGAGCCCGGGCAGCAACAAGGGAGAGTTCTGCGCCGAGCGCGCGCGGCGCCTCACCGAACTGATCGATGCACAGACCACCAGGCCCATCGCGGTATTCATGCATCATCCACCGTTCACGGTCACGGTCGGCCCCGATCCGCTCAATTTCGCGACACCCGAGGCCATGGCGAGGCTGCAGCGGACCCTGCAGCATTCGGGGCGCGTGCTCGCCGTGTTCTGCGGCCACGTGCATCGCTCGACCGCCGGGCGCATCGGAGCAATTCCGGCCATGGTCGCGCCCTGCACGGCGACGTCGCTGCGCAAGGGCGACTATCCGGCGCACATGCGCAACCGGCCCGTCTATCACCTGCACCGCTTCGATCCGGCCTGCGGGTTCGGCACCGAGGTGAGAATCGTCACCGCGGCACCCTGGGGTGAGAGTGCCACCGGAGGAGCATCAGATGAAAGTTGGCGAATTTCTGAAGCGTTCCCATCAGCGGCCCGTGACCTGCGGACCGGATGACACCGTGGAAACAGCCGCGAAACTGCTGCACCAGCACTGCATCGGCGCGATGCCGGTGTGTGCATCGGGGCCCGAATCCCGCATGATCGGTATCGTCTCGGAGCGCGATCTGGTGCGCGCGCTGGCAACGGATGCCAGCCGCCTGCCGAGCATGTGCGTCCGGGACCTGATGACGGCCGAAGTATTGAGCTGCGGGCCGGACGAGCCGATGGAAAATGCGCAGGCACTGATGCGCACCCACCGCTTCCGCCACCTGCCGGTCGTCGAGGGCGAGCGCCTGCTCGGGATTCTCTCGATTCGCGACACGCTGGCGAGCCGCCTCGAGGAGTCACGCATCGAGATCAACGTGCTGCGCGACTTTGCGGTCGCCGCCCGCTGCCTGCCGACCGAACCGGTCGACTGAGCCTCGCGCCGGACGTTCAGGCGAACGGCTTGCGCGCGCTGAGGTACGCCATGCGGTCGGTATCGACCGCCTGCGGATCCTCGACGACCGGCCGCATGCTGCGCTCGAACAGCTCGCGTTCCGCAGCCGTGAACTGCTCGGCCATGATCCGATGCAATGGCGGCGCGAGCGGGTGCGGCGAGCTGTGTATGAACGCCTCCCAGGAGCGCATGATCGATGGACCGGTGTCGATGTGCAGCTCCAGATGCACCGCCGCGAAGCCGGCGGCCCGGGCGAAGCGAACCAGGTCGCGCTCGGAATAGTTGGCGATCGGGCAGTCGCGGATCTTCTCGGCCGTATCGGGAAACTGCGCGGCCTTCCAGCGGTGCAGCAGGCGCATCAGCGGACTCACGCCCTCGGCCGGATTTGAATCGATCACGGCTTTGATCGCCTGCGCGGCGATCGCCTCGTCCTGGAACACCGGCTCGGCGAGCGAAATGCGCCCCCCGGGCTTGAGCACCCGGTGGAATTCGCGCAGCGCCGCGCTCTTATCCGCCACGTACGCCAGTACGGAGCGGGTTGTGACCACATCCACCGAGGCATCGCCGATGCCTTCGAGTCGCTCCGCCGCACAGCGCAGGAACGAGCACTGCTCGAGAACGCCTCGTGCCATCGCCTGCGCGCGCGCATGACGCTGCATCGGCTCGGACACGTCGGTGAGCCACACGCGCAGCGCCGGCCCTGTGCGCTCTATCGCGCGAAACGCGACCAGTCCCTCGCCGGCGCCCACATCGACGAGGGTCTCGCCCGGGCCGAGCTGTGCGCCGTCGAGCACACGATCGATGTAGCGTTCGACCGCGGTCCGCACAGCCCGCTGCAGCTGCGGGTCATCCGCGTGCCGTCCGTGCAGCAGCCACTGCGACCAGACGTCTTCCATCGACACCTTCTCATCGCTCGTCATGCGGCACCGGGTTGCACGCCTGCATCGGCGCATGGTAAGCGAACGCGGTCGTAGATCCATTCACCTTACAGCTGCGCGCCCAGCGGCAATTCCACCCCGAGTCGCTCGAGCGCGGCCTGCTCTCGTGCCAGAGCACGCTGGAACGAGGGACGCGCGCGCACACGCCGCGCGTGATTCTCGAGTGCCGCTGGCACCTCGAATCCGGCAGACGCCGCGGTGCTGTACAGCCAGTACAGATAGACATCGACGATCGACCAATTGGCACCATACCACCAGCGGTCAGCGAGCCGCCGAGCGAGCCGCTCGGCGATCGGGGTCAGGCCGTTGATACCAGCCACTCGCACCCCTTCCGTCGCGGTGCTGGAAAATCGAATGGGCATGCGGATCTGACGCACCAGTACATGCAGCGTCGACGAACACCATACCAGGTCCTCGAGGGCGGCATTGGGCGCCGGCTCCTCGGCGGGGGTCGGCAACAGATGCGCCGATGGGTGCTGCACGTGCAGATAATGGAGAATGGCGGCGTTCTCCGCCAATACATGCTCACCAATGCGCAGCGCCGGCACCTTGCCCTTCGGATTGATCTCGAGGTAAGACGGTTGCCGCTGCTCGCCCGAGGAAATGTCGACCGGGCGGTCTTCGTACGGCACGCCGATCTCCTCGAGCGCATTGAGGGTGACCCGTGAGCAGGCCCCCGGAAAGTGAAACAATGTCAGTGCTGGCCGCATCAGTGCTCTCTCGCCGTTGGTCCCTCGCCCGTTGCAACCGAACGAGATCGAGGCCACGCCCCGACGCGTGATTGTCCTCTGCGCGCGCCATCGGGCGCAAGCGAGACGCCACCGCTGACTCTGTATGCTGCGCCCCCCTGTTTGGGCTTCCTCCGCTGATCTCCCGGGCCACGTCTGCTGACCGATGCGAGGCCCGTTCGGCGTCTCGCGACGCAGCAATGCCGCGGCCGTCCCCGGCTCGTCCGCCCGGCCGAAGACCTCCGGCGGTGCAGCCGCGCCCCTCGAGCCGCCCTGGCGCGCCATCGGGGCCCAGGGTGAGCGCTCGCGGCACGCAACGGCCGCCGCCGGTCGGAAAAGACGCTGCGCCCGCAACCCGCGCAGCGCCCGCTTCAACTCGCACCGCATCGGGTTTCGCCTGTCATGTTCGAGCGTGGCCACACGACCGGACGGCGCAGATCCTCATCCTGCCACAGAGAACATCCGCATCGATCGAACATCGTATGCATGGGCTGGAGGCCCGCGGCTCGCCATCGCGCACCGGACCCGCCGCGCGGCAAGGTTCCTGTTGCGAGCGAGACCACACGCAGACCGCCAGTGCATCCCGAGAACCGCAAAGCCCGGCCCGCTTCGGCTATAATATTGCCTTTGCATGCTTCATGGCGGATCCGCACGGGGGTGTAGTGTGGCGCACCGGTTGGATAAGATCGATCTGAAGATCCTGGATCTGTTGCAGCACGACGCCACGCAGAGCGTGGCGGATATCGCCGCGCAGGTGAATCTGTCACACAATGCCTGCTGGCGACGCATGAACCAACTGAACGTCGATGGATACATCCGCGCGACGGTCGCGCTGGTCAATCCGGAAATGGTCGGCGTGGGACTCACCGTCTTCATGAGCATCCGGGCCGCCGAACACAGCGAGAAGTGGCTGAAGGCCTTCTCGAACTCGGTCAGCAAGATCAAGGAAGTGGTCGAATTCTACAGAATGAGCGGTGATGTCGACTATCTGCTGAAAGTCCGGGTCAAGGACATTCCAGCCTTTGATCGGGTCTACAAGCAGCTCATCCAGGAAGTCAAGATCACCGACGTGTCTTCGGCGTTCGCGATGGAGGAGATCAAGAGCACCACCTGCGTGCCGCTGCCGGATGCATGAGCCGCCTTCTCCGCGATCCTGTTGCGCCGTCCGTATCCGGTGCCACCGACGCAAACAGACGCCAAACGTCGACAGGACATCGATCCGCTCAGGCGGACAAGGACAGCACGTCCACCGGCCCGCGACGCTCAAACAGGCCTTTGCGCGGCTCGAACACATAGTACTGCCGCAACTTTTCGATCTCCCCGGGCAGCGCCGCCACGCTTTCGAGGATGAAGCGCACTTCGTTCTCGGGCATGAGGACACTCAGATTCACGCGGGTAAAACCCGGCTTGTTCTCCTCATGACCCGCGAGGATCTCGCGCCGAAGCCGCGCGGATGCCGCCGGATCAATGTGCAGCAGCCGGTGGGCATACGGTCCCGCACAGGCACAGCCGCCGCGCGCCTGGATGCCGAACCGGTCACTGAGGATGCGCGTGACCAGTTGCGGGTGCACGTAGCCGCCGCGGGGATCCCTGACGAGGAACGAGAATATGGGAAGTCGCGGCGCCTCGAGCGACCCCAGGAGCTCCAGGCGCTCGACACATTTCCACGCCGCGATTGCCCGGCGCGCGAGCTCCGCATTGCGCCACCTGATGTGATCCCACCCGATGGCATCCTTCACCAGGAACGCGAGTGCGGCCCGCACATCCCCGAGATAGTTCGGCGTTCCTGCCTCTTCCCTCTCTTCAATCCTGTCGAGATAATCGTGAACGCTCGATGAGACGAACTTCACCGTGCCGCCACCGGATACCTGCGGCCGCCTGCTCACCACCGCATCGCGCCGCACGATCAGCACGCCGGAGGCACCGGGTCCACCGACGAACTTGTGGGGTGAAATCGCCACGGCATCGATTTCGACCCCGCGCTCGGGACTCATGGCAATCGGCAGGTAGGGGGCGCCGCCGGCATAGTCCCACACCATCAGCGCCCCCGCCCGCTTGGCAATGCGCGTGACAGCCGCGACGTCGGTCATGATCCCCGTGATATTCGATGCGGCGGAAAAGGCACAGATCACACGTGGTACGCGTTTGCTGTCGGCAAGGACCGCCGAGAGTTGCTCGAGGTCCGGGCCTCCCGCCTGCGACTCGCCAATCTCGATGACCTCGGCACCGCTTTCCCGCCACGGCAAAATATTCGAATGGTGTTCATACGGACCAATGACCACACGCGGGCGGCCGCCGCCGCGTGCCCCGAAAAGCGCCGCCAACCCCGGCAGCACTCCGCTGCGGCGCGCTGCCGGGCCCGCCGCGCCGAGGAGACCGACGATCCGATTGAGGGCCGACGTCGCACCCGCTCCGCCGAATATGACGGCGTGACGCTCGTCCGCGCCGCACAGTGACGCAATGGTCTGCCGGGCCTCGCAGCGCAATCTCGTGGAGTAACCGCCACAGAAGGAGCCCTCGGTATGCGGATTCGCATAACAGGGCAGCACGTGCTCCGATATGAATTCCTCCACCTGGCGCAGCGGCCGCCCGGAGGCGACGTAATCGGCATACACCATGGGCATCGAGCTGAAAAGCCCATCGAAGACCACATCCTGCCCGATCAGACCGGCCGCGATTGCGGCCACGGGCTCATCGCAGTCGAGCGCGGCGCGGAACCGCTTCAGTAGCTGTCCCGGATCGGCGGGAGCGTGATGGCGCATTGCGTCTGCCTTGTGCATGTCCATGGGCAACGGTCCGCGGCAAGCCAGAATGCTCTCGGAGGCGCGCTGCCACCCGGACCAGAATTATACCCAAAACGATTCACTTTGAGGTATGTCTATGCGTATCCCCGCGTATTTTTGGTATTTTATACCACCACATTCGCAATCAAGCGCGCCGGACTGCGCGATGAGCCGTCCAATCGCGCTCGCAACGCAATAACATCCCACTGGCGCGATGACGCAATCCCGCGCGATGTGGTAATGGCGCAAAAATATTTGCGCCTTCTAAAGAGTATTCGATATAGTTTTTGTGTCTTCTGGCCAACGCGATCGAAAATCGCCAGCACGGGGGGTCTCATGTTCACGGTATGCAAGCGAAGCGCCACTATGAAAACTCTGAACACCGTCAGTGCCATGGTGGGGCTTCTGATCGCGATGGCACCGCTGTCCGCCTCCCTTGCCGACACGAGCCCGCTGAACGGTGCATCGAGCGCCGTGGCGGCGCCGGCGAACGACTCTCAAGGCGCGCAGACCGTGCTCGAGCCCATATTGGTCACCGGATCACTGATACAAACCACCGACCGGGTCAGTTTCAACCAGGTTCAGGTGGTCAGTCTGAAGGATATCCGCTCCAGTGGCGCCGTGACCGTGGCGGACTATCTGCGCAATATCGCGGTGAATTCCGCCAACAGCTGGGGCGATAATTTCGCCTACGGCGCGACCGGCGGATCCGGCATCGCCCTGCGCGGACTCCCCGAAAAATACACTTTGGTGCTGGTCAATGGCCTGCGCGTGGCCCCGTACGCATTTCCGTCCAATGGAACCGATACGTTCGTCGATCTGAATTCGATTCCGATGAACGACATTCAGCGCATCGAAATCGTGAAGACCGGCGCGGTTTCGGAGTACGGCTCCGACGCGACCGCCGGTGTCGTAAACATCATCACCAAGAAGGACTACCAGGGACTGGAGCTCAACGCCGGCTACGGCGATGCCACCCACGGCGGCGAGGCCACCAGGAAATTTTCCGTTCTCGGGGGAATCGGCAACCTCGACACGGATCACTATAACGTCACGGGCAGCGTCAGCTACTTCCTCCAGAACGGCTATACGCTCGCGGACCGCTCCAACACGCGCGCACAGAACTATCTCACTCAGCCATTCGGCGCCCTCACCGGTGGACCGGACTTTTGGGAGCCCAACGGCGTCGGCAGCGGCGGCGCCGCCCTGAACCCCTGTCCTTCCGGCGGTTCATCGGTCAACGGCGCGGATGTATTGAACGGACCCGGATCCGGCACCGCCTGCGTCGTCACCACCGCGAACGGCCTCTCCCTGCACCCCCACGAGGAGCGCGTTGCCGGCATGCTCCACGGCGTAATCCGCATGACCCACGACATCAACGCGTGGGCGGATCTCTGGGGCAGTCACAATATCACCATCACGGATCAGGGATACAACGGCATCACCGATTCCACCACCGACTACAAATACAACCCGATCACCGGCGGCGTGACGCAGATCTCGAACGTCGTCCCGGCCAGCAATCCCTATAATCCATACGGCGTGCCGACCCCGCTCACCTACACCTTCCTGGGTCAGCCACAGATATTGCGGACCACCGGCACATTCTACCGGGTCGCCGCCGGCCTGAACGGCAGGTTCTCAACAGCGCACCTCGGCGCCTGGATCTGGAGGGCGTCGCTCACCCAGTCCCAGAGCTCGATCAAGAACGCGCAGACCGGCAAGGAAAGCGTGGCCGGCCTCATCAACATCCTGAACAACGGTGTGTTCGATTTCGCCAACCCCAGCGCCACCCCCAACGGCCTCGCGGGTCTCTACATGGCGGATCACAACAAGGCGATTTCGAGGGTCGATTCCCTCGACCTCATGGCCTCGACCACGGATCTGTTCAGGCTCCCCGCGGGCGCAGTCGGCTTCGGCGCGGGCGCACAGTTTCTGCACGAGAGCGATTACGTCACCGACTACGTAAATCAGTCGAATGCCCTGGCCGTGCCGGTATACCTGCAGGCGATCAACGGCCGGCGCGACGTGGTGGGCGTTTACTATCAGGTCAACGTACCGATCTTTCCGATGCTGACCTTCACCCAATCCAGTCGCTATGACCACTACACCGACTTCGGATCCGCGTTCTCGCCGCGCTTTGCGCTGCGGTTCAGGCCGTTCTCCGGGTTCACGAGTTATGCATCCTACAGCCGCGGATTTCGCGCGCCGACGCTGGCCGAGACGTCTCAGGCCAACGCGTCGGGCACACAATCGGCGGTCGATCCGTACTCCCCCACCTCGCCCAACGTTGCACTGAACTATGTCGAACTGGT
>JAKAFQ010000145.1 GCA_021817875.1 Pseudomonadota bacterium | reverse complement strand
AAATCGATTTCGTGACGCGGAAAAGTCACTGGCTTTCGATGAATGCCGATACCCTTCGAAATCTGTATCGACCGGGCTTTAAGGGGCTACGTTAGAAGAATGGGAACAGGTTTGGACAAGAGAGTATTCGACGCCATGCGTACTACTTGCGATTCCAGGAAAGGGACACCATGGCCACGATACACTTTTTAAACGTCGGAGAGGGCGACTGCATTATCGTCCAGCACAATAGCGGTCGTGTGAGCATGATCGACATTTCGTGCGGCAACATACAACCGGTTCAAGAATCAACCAGTCGGTTGATTAAGTTAGCCGGCCTTGCTGGTTCTAATGCGGGTGGCAATTTCAACATGAAGGCCTATCCGACTAGGCCGCAAACCTACTTGTCCAACCTTGGAATCAACTCGATCTGGCGCTTCATTCTAACCCATCCTGACATGGATCATTTGGATGGCTTTAATGCGTTATTGGACGAGGTTGAGGTCAACAATTTCTGGCACTCAGGAGCCAATAAGCCCAAGCCTGAATTTGCTGGATACAACGGCTACAAAGAAGAGGATTGGGACCGGTATGTGAAGGTACGCGACGACAAGGAAGCGGGAATCACAACCCTCAAGGTTCTCGCTGGGAAGGTATTCAAGTATGCGAACGAAGACGACAACGGAGGCGGTGGCGATGGCTTGAAAATCATTGCACCGACTAAAAGTTTGGTTGATGACGCCAATGATAGTGAAGATTTCAACGATTGTTCATATGTAATTATCTATCGCACTGGCGGTTTTAAGATCATATTTTCCGGCGACTCTCATGATGCGACCTGGAATCACATTCTTGAAAACCATGCCGTTGACGTCGCAGACTGCGACATCCTCATTGCTCCACACCATGGACGCGACTCAGAGCGATCTTGGGATTTTCTGGACGTTTTGAAACCGCGCCTGACGCTCTTCGGAGTGGCGAATTCAGGGCACTTGGCTTATGACGCCTGGAATCGGCGCGGGCTCGATAAAATCACAAACAACCAAGCTGGAAACGTGGTGCTTGATGTCGACAGCAATCTTATGCACGTTTATGTTGAGAACGATGCATATGCCGAAACTAGAAATCCTGAAAACACGATACGAAATGCACTTGGCTACCGAACATTGGGCTATCTGACGCCAGCATCTTGGCGCGGAGGTTGAATTTGAAGTCCGCGATGGCTGCGAGCTGCCCGTCCGCCTGCGTGGCCAGCACCGGACGGTAGCGCGATGTGGTGTTCATTGGCCGGTCTGACTAGATGCCGCCGCCTGCTCCCGATACCACCGCTGAAACTCCACCACCATCAGCGTCGTCTGCGCGGCATCGTCGGCTAGCTTTTCGCAGGTGGCTGCGCTGGCTTGCTGTCCGGCAGCAGGTACAGCGTCGGCGGAGGCTGCATCAACTCGGGCGGCACCGGCGGGAACTTCGGGCACTGCGCCGGAATGGGTTGCGGCGTGGTGGCGCACGCGCCGAGGAACGCGGGCAAGCAGATGACGGCGATCTGCCACGATTTCGGCTTTCTCGGTTTCAAATTCATTCGAAATCTCCTGATCGATGGTGGATTGATGGGTGGTGACGGCGGCG
Organism: Pseudomonadota bacterium; assembly: GCA_021817875.1. Next base: position 7,128 of record JAKAFQ010000145.1, on the reverse strand, counting down.
ACCTGCGCGGCCTGCTTGGCCACGACCTGGGCTTGCGCTGCCTTCTCGGCATCCCATTGGGTCGTGACGTGCTGTTCGCCATACCGATAGCCGCCCGCGAACACCGCGAGTGTCAAGGCAGCCACGCCGATCAGCCGCCACGGCAGCCATTTCAGAATGGCGAGGATGGGCAACATCAGGAACCTCCCGGTTCGGTCTTGGCCTTCAAACCCAGCGCCGCTCCCCCGGCGGCAAGGGTCGCCCCCAGGCCGATGCCGAACGCTTGCATGTCGAAGGGATGACCCTGGCCGACCACGTTGTAGATGGCGAGCCCCAGGAACACGACCACACCCTGCGCCCAGAGCACGCGCCCGATGTCGAAGCTCTCGCCATCCGCCGTGGTGAAGCAATCTTTGAGCAACTTCATCATGCGGTTCTCTCCTCGTTGAATTCCGCTTCCTCGGCCAGACGCCGGTGCAGGAGTCCTGCCAGCACCCGCCCCGCATCCCGGTCCCACAGCGGAAACTGCAGGGCCGCTGCCGCGAGGTACCCGGCGTTGATGTCTTTCAGCATCGTCGAGCGAGCGAAGGCGCCTACGCCCAGGTTGAAGACGAAGTCCACCAGCGCGTCGAACTCGGGCTGCTTGAGCGAAACCGTCACCAGCCGGTTGACGGCGTCCGTTGCGGCCTGGATGTCCTGCTCGAGCCAGGATTGCGCCTGCTCGGGCGTGCAGGTCATGCCGGGGTGCACGCCGTGGGTGTGGCCGTAGCCGATGGTCCACACGCCGCCGGTGTCGGGATAGGATTCCAGGCGGCAGCCCTCGAAACGTTCGGTGAGTTGGAGTCCCATCTTGCTGTAGGTCATGGGCGGGTTCATCGTTCGTCCTCCGTGAGGGATTTCTGATACTGCGGTTCGTTGGCCTTCACCCAATCCCACAGCCGATCGAAGGCCTCTTCGTAATAGCGGGCAAGCTGATCCGATTCGGTAAAGCAGAGGTCATTCAACTGCTGGCTGGCGCTCACCGAGTAGTTCCAGCTGCCGTCCTCGACCATGGCCTTGCCGTCCGGCGTGCGAATCACCGTGGCTTTGAGATGCACGATCTGGTGGTGCACGGGCGAGGTGCCGATGAGGAACTGCTCGCCGTCTTTCAGGCCCGCAGCCATGAGCCGCTCGATCTGCGGCGCTTCCGCCTTGCCCGCCGCCTGGGTGTGGTCGAAGATCACCCGCACGTCGCATCCGGCCCGATGTGCAGCGATCAGCGCATCGAAGAACGGTTGCAAGGTGCAGCCGTAGATCATGGTGGAGAGCCGCGCCCCGGGCTGGGCGGCGCTCGCCAGAAACGCCTCGAAGGCGGATAGCCCGTCGGCGTAGGGGGTGATGAGTCGGGTCTGTGGGGCCTGATCAAACAGGATACCGAGCGATGCGAGGATGTCGTTCATTTGATCACTCCGTGGCCGTGGATCACGCCCCAGATGACGGCGATACCGCTTCCGACCACCGAGAGCCACATGACCACCCGCGCGCCGAACTTGGCGGCGAGAAAGGTTTGTTTCATCTCGTTCATCTCCTCCGAATGCTTCTGATGGAAGGCCTCTATGTAGTGGGCGAGCAGCCGGAATTCGGGTGATTCGATCTTGTCGATCTCGGCACGCAGGGTTTCCAGGGTTTGCTGGATGTCGGTCATGTCATGCTCCTTTCAGACGTAAAAAAACCGCCCGGAGGCGGTCGGTGGTGGGATTGCGGGGTGGCCGTCAGTAATTTGCGCGGATCACGTAGCCTTCGAGCGTGACGACCTCGTTGGCGGCGGCTGCCTGGGCGCGCAGAGTGAGCGTCTGGCTCTGCGAGAAATCCACCGCCAGGCCTCCGGCGAGCGAGGCGTTGTTGAGCGCGTAGAGTTGGGCTCCGATCGCCCCCCGGTTGATGAGACGCCAATGGCTGATCTGCGGGCCGGTGGTGAAAGCATTGGCGTCGATTTTGGTGGCGCCCACATACCAGGAGGTCGTCTTGCCGTTGGCGGACGGCGTGCCGTCGAAGAACACCTCGCAGTCGAGCGAGCCGTTGGCCGACAGCGATCCTGCCGGGATCGGGATGGATGCCATCACCACGTCGGTGGCGACCGGCGTCACGGTCGGCGTGCCGATGCCCGTGGCGTAGGCAAGCTGGATCGTGAACGCGGTCGCGCTGTCGACGGAAAGAACCTTGTAGAACCCGGGCACGCCGGTGCCGCCTGTCCACGCGATATAGACATCGGCCCCCATCGCCGGTGTGGCCGTGAGGCCATGCGCGCCACTGCTTGCCAACTGCACGTTGCCGCCGTTGTCGGCATAGGTCGCGGCCGTGAAGGTGGCGGCGACCGCGATGAACGAACGCGGCACAGCACTCTGCGCCAAGACTCGCACGCTTCCCGCCGGCTGCAGGTTGCCGCTGACGCGCTCGTCCGTGATCATCGCGTTGGTGATGCTCGTGACTCCCGTCTGCAACGAGATCTGGGCGATGGGCATGTAGCCTGCCGGAATCGCAGGGGCTGTCGGCGTGGCGGACTCGGTGCCGGATACGGTCGCGATGACGCCGGTTCCCGCATCGATCACCACGCGGTCGATGCGCGGGTTGGTGACGGGTGCTGCGATGACGCCGGTGCTCTGCGCGGCAACCGGCACGACGTTCCCCCAGGTCATGAGCGCCCCCGCGCTGACCGCCACCGTCATATTGGGTGTCGCCTGCTGGCTGGGCGCGAAGGCGGCCGCCAGGCGCGCCATAACGGAGACATTCCCGTCGAGGGCGGCCTTGTAGGTGGTCGCGTCCTGGGTCGTGAAATCGTTCTGCAGAAACGTTGCAACGGGCATGGGGTTTCCTCAACTATCGAGCGTGACGTGGAATGCGGACAGGCACGGCGTCCCCTGCGCGGTGTCGATGACGACCCGGGCCTCGATGAATCGGGCGGTGACGGTGCCATTGCCCCACGGGGTGAAGCCGGAATAGGTCACCCCGTCGGAACTGGTGCGGATCCAGAGTTGCGGTTGCGCCACTCCGCCCGGGATGGGCAGCGTGCCGGCGAACGCGCCCCAGGCGCGCACGGTCTTGACCGATCCCAGGTCGAGCACGGTTTGCGGCGTGAACGAGCAGGTGGGATACGGGTTGGCCACCAGCGCATCGAAGGTGTCCCAGCCGTCATCCATCGTCGGGTTTTGCCCTTGCGGGACGAGCTTTCCCGTCCAGTGCTCGACCAGATGGCTCAGGGTTCCCGGCCACTGCGGCCCGCAGTCGAGCGTGGCCTGCACGGTGAGCGTATCCGTGACGCTGAAATCGCAGACCGACGCCGCCGAGTAATTGCCGCCGGAATCTTCTGCTGCCAGCAGGAAGATCCACGCGCCGGGCGGCACCTGCGCCGAGGCATAGGCGGTCTGGGTGATGGAGGTTGCGATCAGCACGCCGTCATCCCAATTGGCGGCGCTGCCCTGCGGCACATAGCGCAGTTCGTAGCGCGCGCTGCTGATCACGGATCCGATCCAGATGAAATCGACCGTCGCTCCGCTTTGGGATACGGTGAGCCCAGATGGCGAGGGCGGAACGGAGAGTTGCCCGCCCACGGTGAAGGCCACCGCCGGCACCTGGGCGATGTCCTGCACGGCGACCGCCCCGACGTTGAACGCGACGAACTTGAAGTAAAGCGTCTTGCCCTGCAAGGCTGGGTTGTAGGGATAGCGAAACAGCGTCTCGTCGCACAGCACGAACCGCGCGCCGGCAGCAAGCGTTCCCTGGTCGGCACTGTAATAGAGGCCGCGCAGCAGGGTGTCCAGCGTGTAGTGTGACGTCGCCGTGAGCGTCGCATCGCGCCAGGCCAGGAACTCGTTGCCCACCAATGACATCGTGCCGTAGGAGAGCAGCGCGCCTTGGCTGACGCTCACGAGCGTGCCACGGCTTGCCGACAGATCGACGCCCAGGGTATTGGCCGTGTCGAGCACCCCGAGCGAGGCGGATGGTGCCGGCGCCAGGTTGGTGGTGGTGACGCCAGAGGTTGAGTTGCCGTAGATCACCCCGATCGGCTGATAGCTCACATCGTCATAGCTCAGGTAGATCTGCGAGCCGGCATACAGCGGGTCGAGATTGATCACCGCCATCCAGATCTCGTTGCCGCTGGCAGTTGCTGCGGGCGGCGCCAGGAAGATGGTCGCGGCTGACATCTGGGTGGGCGCGGTGCCCAGATTCGGGATGTAGCCCGAGGCGGCCTGCGTGTCGTAGGCGAGCGACGCATGGAACGCCGGGTTGAACTCCTCGGCGGTGATGGTCAACAACCCGCTCGCATCCTCCTCGATCGCCGTAATGAGCACCGGCGCGTGATCGAGCCCCAGCATGGCATCCGTGATCGTCACCACGTCCATGGGTTCGAGCAGGCAGTAGCGCGGTGAGAGCTTGAACTGGAAGGTGTTCAAAATGTAGAGCTCGCGCAGCAGGATGGCCTGCGCCACCTGTTGGGCCACCGTGGGCAGGCAGATCGAGTGCAACGTGACGGTCGGTTTGGTGCGCACGCCGAAGGTCTCGATCGCCGACTGGTCGGTCACCCGCGCGGGTGCGGCGGTGTATTCGTTGGCGCGGTCGAGATATTCCACCGACACGTCGTTGTAGGCATCGGCCCGGCGCTTGCGCGTGACCGTTACCGGATCCTCATGCCCGGTGACGATGAAATCGTCATCTCCGAGGTCATAGACCGGCGCCGCTACGCTGCCGTAGGGCACGATCTTGAGCGTTTTCTCGGACCAGAAGGCGCCCGCATTGGCCACCAACAGCCAGTCGGCGATCCAGTCGTGCGCCGCGCGCTGGGTGGCCACCGCGGGGCTGATGAGGAGCCCATTGTTCGCGCACCAGTTGCGCAGCGCCGTGAGGTCCCCCAGGAACGACTGCGGCGCCCAGGCGTTGGGGAACACCGACAGCACGCCGTAGTAGGGATTGCCGAGGAAATCGCGGATCACGTCGGCCGGGTTGGCGTCCTGCGTGCCGGGGCTGATCTGGGCCCCCTCGACCTCGAAGAGGTGATTGCCGAGCGATCCGTTGCTGCCCAAGTCGTAGTTGGCGAACGCCGCATAGGCGCTGCCGGCGTAGCCCAGCGCCTCGGTCGGATGCGCGGAGCTCAAGTATCCCCAGGGCATCTGCGGATAGGTGCCGGGGAAGATCGTGAAGCCGACCGCTGCCGGGTTGGCGTAGGACACGTGGTTGCGCCAGATGCGCGAGACGCCTGCCACCGGCCCTTCGGCGAGCAGGAAGCAGACCGTGGCCGAATAGGTGTAGGTGGTGGTCGTGATCGAGCCGCCCCCGCCGCCGCCTTTGCCGCCGCCGGTACTCTGCGAACTGGTGTGCGGATGCACCTGCCAGTCGGTGTAGTACATGAGGGTGGGCGAGACGCGCGCGGTGCCGTAGACGATGGGCACGGGTTGGCTGTAGCCGGTCTTCTGGATCTGCAGGCCGGCCAGCACCGGGGTCTGCCAGCCCGAGGGTTGCGGCCTGTTGCCGCGAAAGAGCCCGCTCATGGCATTCCCCACGGATCGAAGAAGCGCACCGGGCGGCCTGCCAGCGCCCCCATCGCGGCGTTGCCGATGACGACCATCTTCTCCGGGGCGTAGGCGTGGATGATGAAGGGCCAAGCGGTGATGACGCCCGCGTGGCTGTAGATCCGGCCGAACTTCCACAGCGCGATGTTGCCGGGTGCCGGCTCCGCCACTTCCGCCGCGTACTGCCGGATGCCCTCGAGGTAGGTTTCCTCGTTGCGATGGAGCATGATGTCGCGGGAATAGCGCGGGATCGGGATGGTCGCTACCTCCACCCCCCTGCGCGCGAACACGCCCGCGCGCCCGTAGACTTCCAGCAGCAGCATCAGGCAGTCCACGCCCGCACCCTTGACGCGGGCGGCATGGTGGTAGGGCGTGCCGAGCCACTCCTGCAATTCGGTCAGGACGTCTTCTCGCGTGCCGTTCATCTCAGGTGCTCGCCGTGGGCGACGGCACGAAGGGCCAGCCGCGGAAGTGGACGAGGTTGTTGAACTTCGCCTGGCAGGTCGCCATGGTTTTGTCGCAGCCGGGGAAGACGGTGAAGTTGTCCCCGATGGCCGGGGCGGCGTTCATGGGCGTCATCAGCGCGAAGGTGTTGACCCCATTCGCCAGCGTATGCTGCTTGACGGTCGCGGCGGCCCCTGCATTGGCGCCCGAGGTGAAGAGCATCGTGCCCTGAGTGAAATACCCCGACGGCATGTTGAGGCCGGTGCTGTCGATGGTGAGGGCCGATCCGCTGCTCACCCAGTCGTATTCGGCGTAATAGGCCTGGGTCAGCGTGCATCCGGTATCGAAGAGCGCATGGATGCAGCCGGGCGAGAGCAGGTTTCTCGGCATGTCGAGGTTCAGCAGTTCCAGTTGCGAGCTCACCGTCAGCACGACGGCCGAGCGCGAGGGTTTGACCTCCGACACGTTGCCGAAGAAGAGGTTGACCACCCCGGCCGAGGTGTCGCCGTAGGTGGGCATGAAACAGCGGTCGATGCTCACCGTCGCACCATCGAAGCCGCCGTTGACGGCGAACTGCGGAAACGGCACGCCCAGCACGAGATCGGACGCGGATCCGAAGATCGACACCTCCACCGTGTCGACCGAGAGGTCCAGCGAGCACTTGATGCCGGATCTCGCCACCGCCGGATGCGTGCACAGATAGGTGTTGCCGTTGTAGACGAGGTTCTGGTCGGCGTCGGTGTAGAACAATTGGGTCGGCGCAGGTGGCCCGTAGCCGTAGCCGTAGCCACCCTGTGATGCGCCCGGATCCGCCTCGATCAGCGTGAGGGTGTAGAGGTCGGCGTAGAGCAGCTGGTTCGATGCGAGCAGCGATCGGGTGAGCGCGGAAGCTTGTTTCATGGTCACACCTTGTTGAGCGGACTGCCCACGAACGCGATCTGCTTGAGTTCGTAGAGCTGGTACATGAACTGGTTGAAGTCCGCGTGATCGTTCACGAAGCGCACGCGGTAGAAGAACGCGCCTGTCCAGCTGAGCGCGGCACCGGCGGCAGGTGGCGTGGCGAACGTCACCTGCCCGTTGACGATGGAGAATGCTGCGGGAGATTGAAGCACCCCGCCCACGAAGATCTGCGGCGTGCCGGCGAGGTTTTGCACCGGCTCGA
>JAKAFQ010000144.1 GCA_021817875.1 Pseudomonadota bacterium | reverse complement strand
AGCGCTCGAGGCGGCGCTCGAATCCGGCTGCGCGGTGTGCCTGATGCACATGCAGGGTGAGCCGCGCACCATGCAGCACTCCCCCCGGTACTCGGACGTGGTGGGCGAGGTGCGACAATTTTTGAGGGAACGTGTCGCGCTCTGCCGCGCTGCGGGAATGGCCGCCGATCGCATTGTGCTCGATCCGGGCTTCGGTTTCGGCAAGACGCTCGAGCACAACCTGCAGCTGCTGAGTCACCTGGATGAGTTCGCCGCCGACGGCCTGCCCGTGCTCGCGGGCCTTTCCCGCAAGTCCATGATCGGCACGCTCACGGGACGGCCGGCGCCGCAGCGCGCCTCCGGCAGCGTGGCGGCCGCCCTGATGGCCGCCCTCAAGGGCGCCCGTATCCTGCGCGTGCACGACGTGGCCGCAACGGTGGATGCGCTGAAGGTGCTGGAGGCAATCGAGGCGCGCTCGCCTCTCATCCCCTGATTTCATTGCCCGCAGCGGGCCGTGCGGTGCGGGTATGAGGCCTGCACAAAAGACCCGCGCGAAGTCGTCCGGTAAAGGAGAAATCCTGAAAATGAAATGGCTCAAGTGGGCTGCGCTGCTGCTGCCGTGCGTGTGGCTGGCGTATCGGCCCGCGCTGGCGCGGACTCTCACGGTGCAGCCCATGGTCGTGTGCGCGGATCAGGCGATGGGTCGGCGCATCTCGGCGGTCTTGAATCACGAACTCACCGAAGAACATTACACGCTCGGCGCGAAGTGGCCGGCGGTCCGCCTGGTCGTGTTCGCCGTGCCGGACATCGCAAACCGCAAGGATCCTCAAGGCTGGAGCATCGCGGTCGCACATGCGGCGTTCGCACCGCTGCTCGCGGCGCTGGAGCCGATCGCCAAGAGCTCGCCGGACATCGTACACGACAGGAAGACTCAGGAGCTGTTGACGGTTTTCATGCATTCCACGGGTCTCTTGACATATTTGAACGTCATAAACGTGGATCATCTCGATGCGCACAACCTTCCCCTGGTCGTCGGAAACATCGTCAATTCATTCCGCAAACGCTGGCCGCCGACCCGTGGCGCGCCGCCTCGGTCCGCATTGCCCCAAGAGCCGCGATCGTTCAGCTCTCCGCCCGCGATCATCGGGGGTACGGGGGCTGCTGGCTCCCCGCCGTAGTCGGGCAGGCGCTTGGGCGAGTGCCCTGGACGCGATCCCGATCGCAGCCCGGGCCGGCCACGCTGGCCTGGCGGTGAGCCGATGGCCGATAATGCGGCGGGTCACGAGCCGGTAATGGCGAGGCGCATCAGGTGAGCCGGAAATACTTCGGGACGGATGGTGTCAGGGGTCGGGTGGGCGAGCACCCCATGACGGTCGATTTCGCGTTGAAGCTGGCGAGCGCCGCCGGGCGCGTGCTCGCTCCCGAGGGCGGCACCGTGCTCATCGGCAAGGACACGCGCCTTTCGGGCTATATGTTCGAGTCCGCGCTCGAGGCCGGCTTCATCGCTTCGGGTGTCAACGTCATGCTCATCGGGCCGCTGCCCACACCGGGCATCGCCTATATGACGCGGCGCTTCGAACGCGACTTCGGCGTGGTGATCAGCGCTTCGCACAATCCCTACGACGACAACGGCATCAAGTTCTTCGACAGCAGCGGCGGGAAGCTCTCCGACGCGCTCGAGGCGCGCATCGAAGCGGAGCTCGAAAACCCGGTGCTCACCCGCGCCTCGCGCAGCCTCGGCCGCGCCACCCGTGTCGATCGCTCGCGCACGCACTACCAGGACTTCTGCGCCTCGACGCTGCCCGAAGGGGTGGATCTGTCGGGCCTGAAGATCGTTGTCGACTGTGCCAACGGTGCGGCCTACAAGGTGGGGCCGCGGATTCTGGCCGACCTCGGCGCCGAGATCGTTCCCATCGGTTGCTCGCCCAACGGGCGAAACATCAACGACGGCTGCGGCTCGCTGCACCCGGAGCTGCTGCAGCTCACGGTGCCCGGTGTACGGGCGCACGTCGGCCTCGCGCTCGATGGCGATGGCGACCGGGTGGTGATGGTGGATCATCTGGGGCGTATCGTCGACGGCGACCAGATCCTGTACGTCATCGCACAGGCGCGCCGGCGGGCCGGGGCGCTCGCCGGGCCGGTCGTCGGTACCGTGATGAGCAACCTTGGCCTCGAGATCGCGCTGCGCGACAGCGGGATCGAATTCCGCCGCGCTGCCGTGGGGGACCGTTACGTGCTCTCGCTGCTGCGCGAGACCGGAGGCACGCTGGGCGGGGAGACCTCCGGGCACATCCTCTGTCTGGACAAGACCACCACCGGGGATGGCCTGGTGAGTGCGCTGCAGGTGCTCGCCGTGATGCGTCAGACCGGGCGCTCCCTGGCGGAGCTTGCGGCCCCGATGCGCCGGTTTCCGCAGGTCCTGCTCAACGTCAAGGTTGCCGAACGCTTCGATCCGGCGGGCGTGCCCGCTGTCCAGAGTGCCGTGCGGCGCATCGAGCAGCGCCTCGGCGCCGAGGGCAGGGTGGTGCTGCGCGCTTCGGGCACCGAGCCGGTGATCCGCGTCATGGTCGAGGGGCGGGAGGAGGCCGCGACGCAGGCCGCCGCGGTCGAGCTCGCCGAGGCAGTGCGGACGGCCATCGCATAAAGTCCGCATTGCGCCGCCCGCCGCCCGCCGCTATGATCGCGCCCCCGTTCAGGAGCCTCGGACCTCGCCTCTCGTGCCTTCACTGCCCCGTCCGTCATCCGATGCCAGGCGCCCGCCCCAGCTCATGTGTCGATATGGGCAGGACGGGTGTTTCTGCCGTGCGACTCGCCCATGGCGGGTCCGCGGGGGTTGACCTCAGGCTCGTCAGGTCGGGTCATGCGCCGTCCCATCGTTGCCGGAAACTGGAAGATGCACGGTACGCGCGCCGAGAACGCGCGCCTCGTTGAGGAACTGCTCTCCGGCTATCCGGACCGTTCGGACGCGCAGTGCCTGGTGTGTCCGCCTTTCGTGTACCTGCAGGAGGTCGGGCGGCTGCTGCGCGAGGGCCCGATCGCGCTCGGTGCGCAGGATGTCTGTGCCGAAGCGCAGGGAGCGTTCACCGGAGAGATCGCCGCAGCGATGCTCAAGGACGTCGGCTGCGGGCACGTGATCATCGGCCATTCGGAGCGGCGCTGGATCTACCACGAGAGCGATCAGCTCGTGGCGCGCAAGTTCGCGGCGGCTCAGTCGCGGGCGCTGGTGCCCATCCTGTGTGTCGGTGAGCAGCTGTCCGATCGCGAAGCGAACCGTACCGAGGAAGTTGTGGCGCGGCAGCTCGATGCGGTGCTCGAGCTGTGCGGGGTGGACTCGTTGGAATCCGCTGTGATCGCATACGAGCCGGTGTGGGCCATCGGTACGGGCCGTACCGCCACGCCGCAGCAGGCACAGGCGGTTCATGCCTTCATCCGCGAGCGTATCGGCGTGCGGAATGCTAAAATCGCCATGGCGACCCGCATTCTGTATGGCGGCAGCGTCAAGGCGGGCAATGCCGCGGAGCTGTTCGTTCAGCCGGATGTCGACGGTGGTCTGATCGGCGGCGCGTCGCTCAACGCGGAAGAGTTTCTGGCGATCCTGGCCGCGGCCGGGACGTCGTGATCGTTTTGGTGGTGCGAGGGTGATGGGACTGGCTTGCCGGGGCTTATCCGGCGCGCAGCCGGGACCTCATTGAAGCAGTATGCTGCATGCTTTTTTGCTAGTCGTTCAGGTCATCTCCGGCGTGTGCATCGTCGCGCTCGTGCTGCTGCAGCACGGCCAGGGGGCGGATGCGGGCGCCGGTTTCGGTGCCGGCGCCTCCGGTACGGTGTTCGGTGCCCGTGGCGCGAGCACCGCACTGTCGCGCGCCACGGCGATCTTCGCCGTCATCTTCATGCTCAACAGCGTCGTGCTGACTTATCTCAGCACGCGCACGCACGAGCACCAGAAGACGATTCTCGATCTGGCGGGCCAGGCCCCGGCGGCCGGCGCAAAGGCGCCCGCCGCGGCCGGTTCGGCCCAGGGGCCGGGTGGCGCGCAGGTGCCGCCGAAGTGACGGTGGCCAAGTCGCCGGCACGGTAGTAATGATGTTGCCGACGTGGTGGAATTGGTAGACACACTAGCTTGAGGGGCTAGCGCCGCGAGGCGTGTCGGTTCGAATCCGACCGTCGGCACCAAAACGCGTTCATGCGCTGATACAATGCGCTGCTTCGGGTGGCGGCTGGCCGCAAGGCCGCTCACACCGTTGGTTTGCGTGGCGGATGATACAATGCTGAACAATTATTTGCCGATCCTGATTTTTCTCGCCATCGCGACGGCGCTGGCGCTGATGTTGCTCACCCTCGGCAGCGCGATCGGCCGCTTCTTCTCGCGCAACCCCGCGGATCCCGAAAAGCTCTCGCCGTACGAATGCGGTTTCGAGGCTTTCGAGGACAGCCGCATGAAGTTCGATGTGCGCTACTACCTGGTCTGCATCCTGTTCATCGTTTTCGACCTCGAGATCGTGTTCCTGTTTCCGTGGGCGGTCGCCCTGGGGACCATCGGGGTTGCAGGCCTCATCGCCATGGTCGTGTTCCTCGCCATCCTGACCGTGGGCTTCATCTACGAGTGGAAGAAAGGGGCGCTCGAGTGGGATTGACACAAGAGCCCGAGGGCTTCGCGCAGCGGGGCTTTCTCACCACACAGGTCGACAACCTGCTCAACTGGGCCCGCACCGGCTCGCTGTGGCCGATGACCTTCGGGCTGGCCTGCTGCGCGGTGGAGATGATGCACGCCGGCGCCTCGCGCTATGACCTCGATCGCTTCGGCGTGGTGTTCCGTCCGAGTCCGCGCCAGTCGGATGTGATGATCGTCGCCGGTACGCTGGTCAACAAGATGGCCCCGGCGCTGCGCAAGGTGTACGACCAGATGGCCGAGCCCCGCTGGGTGATCTCCATGGGCTCGTGCGCCAACGGTGGCGGCTACTACCACTATTCCTACGCAGTCGTGCGCGGCTGTGATCGCATCGTGCCGGTCGACGTCTACGTGCCGGGCTGTCCGCCGACCGCCGAAGCGCTCGTGTACGGCATCATCCAGCTGCAGAAGAAAATCACGCGCACCAGCACCATCGCCAGGTAAACCATGGCAGAACCCACTTCCCAGCCGACCCAGGCCGCGCACGACACCGATCCGGCGATTGCCGGACTCTCAGCCAGGATCGAAGCTCATGTACAGGGCGTTCGGCGTCTGCCGTCGCTGCGGCGTGAACTCGCCTACGAGGTCGAGCCCGCGGCGCTGTTGACGGTGTGCCGCACGCTGCGCGATGCGCCGGATCTCGGGTTCGAGATGCTCATGGACATCGCGGGCGTCGATTACCTGCACTACGGCTGCGCCGAGTGGCAGACGAGCGGTGCGACGCGCTCGGGATTCAGCCGCGGCCGCCAGGCGCCGCCGCCGCCCGATCCGGACATGCCCGGACGCTTCGCGGTGGTCTATCAGCTGCTTTCGGTCAGCCACAATGCGCGGCTGCGGCTGCGCGTCCGATGTCCGGACAGCCGCGAACCGGCGGTGGATTCGGTCATCGGTGTGTGGTCGGGGGCCAACTGGTTCGAGCGCGAGGCGTTCGACCTGTTCGGCATCGTGTTCCGCGGCCACCCCGACCTGCGGCGCATCCTCACCGACTACGGATTCATCGGACATCCTTTCCGCAAGGACTTCCCGCTGATCGGCAACGTCGAGACGCGCTATGACCCGGAGAAGAAACGCGTCGTCTACCAGCCCGTGAGCATCGTGCCGCGGGTGCTCGCGCCGAAGGTGATCCGCCACGACAACCGCTACGAGCCGGCGCTGAAGAACCCGGAGCTGCCCCGCTGATGGCCACCCATTCGCCGCGATCCGCGCCCGAGGGCGCGCCGGAAGGTCTTGCGGAGATCCGCAACTACACCATGAACTTCGGGCCGCAGCACCCGGCCGCGCACGGCGTGCTGCGCCTGGTGCTCGAGATGGACGGTGAGGTCATCCAGAAGGCCGATCCGCACGTCGGTCTGCTGCACCGGGGGACGGAGAAGCTGGCCGAGTCGAAGCCGTTCAACCAGTCGATCGGCTACATGGACCGGCTCGATTACGTCTCCATGATGTGCAACGAGCATGCCTACGTGCTCGCCATCGAGCAGCTGCTCGGCATCACGCCCCCCGAGCGCGCGCAATACATCCGCGTGATGTTCGATGAGATCACGCGCATCCTCAATCATCTGCTGTGGCTCGGCTCGCATGCGCTCGACATCGGCGCCATGACCATCTTTCTCCTGTGCTTCAAGGAGCGCGAGGAGCTGATGGACGTGTACGAGGCCGTGTCCGGAACGCGCATGCATGCCACCTACTACCGGCCGGGCGGAGTGCACCGCGACCTGCCGGAGTCGATGCCGAAGTACCAGCCGTCGAAGTGGCGCTCGCGCAAGGAGGTCGATCGGCTCAATGAGGTCCGCTCGGGCACGATGCTCGATTTCATCGAGGCGTTCGCCGAGCACTTCCCGACCGCGATCAACGACTACGAGACACTGCTCACCGACAACCGCATCTGGAAGCAGCGCACGGTCAACATCGGTGTCGTGACTCCGGAGCGGGCCATGCAGCTCGGCTTCTCCGGCCCGATGCTGCGCGGCTCGGGCATCGTGTGGGATCTGCGCAAGAAACAGCCCTATGAGGTCTACGACCGGTTCGACTTCGACATACCCGTCGGGGTCAACGGCGACTGCTACGACCGCTACCTGGTGCGCATCGAGGAGCTGCGCCAGTCGACCCGCATCATCCGCCAGTGCGTCGAGTGGCTGCGGCGCAATCCCGGGCCGGTGATGGTCGATGACCGCAAGATGCGCCCGCCGCGGCGCGAGCAGATGAAGGGCGACATGGAGTCGCTCATTCACCACTTCAAGTTCTTTACCGAGGGCTATGAGGTGGCCGAGGGCGAAACATATGCCGCGGTCGAGGCTCCCAAGGGCGAATTCGGCATCTACATGGTGTCCGACGGAGCCAACAAGCCGTACCGCGTGAAGTGCCGCGCACCGGGCTTTGCTCATCTGGCGGCGCTCGAGGAGATGGTCCGCGGCCACATGCTGGCGGACGTGGTCGCGGTGATCGGCACTCAGGACATCGTGTTCGGGGAAATCGACCGTTGAGCAACGACAACACAACAGCCGCCGCCGGCGGCACGACGCTCCTTTCGGAGCATACCCGGGCGCAGATCGATCACTGGGTGGCGAAGTTCCCCCCGGGACGGCAGCGATCGGCGTGCATCGCGGCGCTGCGCGCGGCGCAGGAGCAGAACCACGGTCACCTCACCAAGCAGCTGATGGATGCGGTGGCCACCTATCTGTCGCTGCCGCCGATTCAGGTGTACGAGGTGGCGAGCTTCTACTCGATGCTCGAGACCCATGCCTGCGGGCGCCACCACGTCAGCATCTGCACCAATATCTCGTGCATGCTCAACGGGGCCGACGAGCTGGTGAAGCATGCCGAGCGCAAGCTCGGCATCAAACTCGACGAGAGCACGCCCGACGGGCGGATCTTCCTCAAGGACGAGCACGAGTGCCTCGCGGCGTGCACCGGCGCGCCGATGATGATGGTGGATCACGTGTACCACGAGCACCTCACTCCCGAAAAGCTCGATCAGATCCTCGATGAGCTGAAGTAGCGCCATGGCCGTCAATCCCGAAAAGATGAATCTGGTGGTGTTCGAGCCGCTGTCGCTCGAGCGTTCGTGGGAGCTGTCGACCTATCGCCGGATCGGCGGCTACGACGCCTGGGAAAAGATCCTCGCCGAGAAGCCGCCACGCGAGCAGATCATCGAGGCGGTGAAGGCTTCCGGTCTGCGCGGCCGGGGAGGGGCGGGCTTCCCGACCGGCACGAAGTGGAGCTTCATGCCGCGCAATTCGCCGGTGCAGAAGTACATGGTGTGCAACTCTGACGAGAGCGAGCCCGGCACCTGTCACGACCGCGACATTCTGCGCTACAACCCGCATGCCGTGATCGAGGGGATGGCGATCTCCGGCTACGCCACCAACTCCACGGTGGGTTACAACTACATCCGCGGGGAGTTCCTGGGCGAGCCGGTGCCGAGGTTCGAGCAGGCGCTGAAGGAAGCCTACCAGGCCGGTCTGCTCGGCAGGAACATCCGCGGCAGCGGTGTCGATTTCGATCTGCACACCTTCGTCGGCGCAGGCGCTTACATCTGCGGCGAGGAGACCGGGCTTCTCGAGTCCCTCGAGGGCAAGCCGGGCCGGCCGCGTTTCAAGCCGCCGTTTCCCGCCAACTTCGGTCTGTACGGTCAGCCGACGACGATCAACAACACGCAGAGCTATGCGTCGGTGCCGACCATTCTGCGCAAGGGTCCGCAGTGGTTCGCGGCGCTGGGGCCGGCCAATTCGGGCGGCACGGTGATTTTTTCCGTATCGGGCCACGTGGCCAAGCCCGGCAACTTCGAGCTGCCGCTCGGCACGCCGTTCGCGGACCTGCTGGCGCTCGCCGGCGGGGTGCGCGGCGGCAGAAAGCTCAAGGCGGTGATTCCGGGGGGCAGCTCGGTGCCGGTGGTGCCGGGCGAGGCGATGCTCAAGGTCAACATGGACTATGACTCGCTGCGCGCCGTGGGATCGGCGATCGGCTCGGCGGCGGTCATCGTCATGGACGAGACCACCTGCATGGTGCGGGTGCTTGAGCGCATCTCGCGGTTCTACATGGCCGAGTCCTGCGGGCAGTGCACGCCCTGCCGTGAAGGCACGGGCTGGATGAACCGCATCGTCCGCAGAATCCTCGCCGGCGAGG
>JAKAFQ010000143.1 GCA_021817875.1 Pseudomonadota bacterium | reverse complement strand
CCGATCTATGGGCGTGCCCGCCAGCGCCGGACGCACCTGACGGAAACGCTGGCGGTTCAAGCCGAGCAATGGGCGCCCTCCGCGGAGATCGTCGCCGATGCCCAGGAGCGATTGGCCCTGACCGGCGCGGCGGTGAATGCACTGCCGCCGAGGTGTGCCGAATCTTTCGCCCTTCGCATCGTCCGGGGCCTGCCGTTCGAGGAGGTCGGATCTGCGATGCACATCAGTACCCGGATGGCCAAGATCTATGTCGCGCGAACGCTGCGGTACCTGCGGGACGGGCTCGAGGGAAACCCGTTGCCGGTCGTCCGGGTCCGCCGATCCCCGAAGCGAACATCAGCCAGTGCTCAGACTTCATCCGCACCCGCGCACCCGGCCCGAAGCCCGGCCACGTCGGACCCGAACATTCCGCAAGCGCCCCACAGCAAACGAGAGAAGCCATCCGATTGCGGGAGTCGCGGGACGAACGCGATTCGCCGCTGCACTCCCGCCTCGATGCCCACCGCCACTCCCCAGCACGCCGGAGGCTCCACCATGCAAAACCCCGATGCCACCGTGATCCTGAAGACCCTGATCGAAGGGCGCGAGCCCGGCTCGCTCGAGCCGCTCCCCGCCGACTCCGTCGCGCACCGGGCGGATGTGCTGCGAGCGCTGCTCGTGGCTGTCGCCGCGCTCGAGCGGGTCGAGGTCCGCAGCAAGCGGCGCGCCGCCCTGCCCGACAACGCCGGCCACCCCTGGACCACGGAAGAGGACAGCCGACTGGTGAGCGCATTCAAGGCGGGCGAGTCTCCGCAAGCCATTGCCGAGCGCCACAGCCGCACGCTGCGGGCGATCGAGGCGCGACTGCAGCGCATGGGGCTGCTCGATCCCGAGGACCGTGTGACGAGAGGGGGATTCGGGTCGGAGCCGTGATCGCGAGCACGGCTCTCCGCCCATCCGGCCGACAGTCCGTACCGCGCGACTCCATGCGGTGCGGCGTCTCACCCTCGCCGCCCGATTCGTCGCCTCCTCCCCACAGCCCGAATATTGCCACCACATTGGTCGACCGAGGACCGCCGATCGGATGAAAGGCCCGACCCCGGCGGACACCGGAGCCGGGCCGTGACGGACATCAAATCCAACCACGCTCGGCCATGGACACGAACGTCGTCCCCGCCACCACGAGGTGATCGAGCACCCGCACATCGATCAGCGCCAGCGCTTCGCGCAACCGCCGCGTGATGCACTCATCGGCCCCAGAGGGCTCCGCCCGGCCCGACGGGTGGTTGTGCGCAAAGATCACTTGCGCCGCATTGTGCTTGAGCACCTCCTTCACCACCTCCCGCGGGAACACCGCCGCGCCATCGATGGTC
Source organism: Pseudomonadota bacterium (assembly GCA_021817875.1). The sequence goes on along the minus strand of JAKAFQ010000143.1, from coordinate 7,469 downwards.
CCCCGGAACATCTCCTGAAAGGACAGCAGGCGATGATGCGTATCGAGCAATACCACGCAGAACACCTCGTGATCGAGGGTCGCAAACCTGATCCGCAAATATTCCCGAACGAGCTGTGGGGAGCTCAGCGTCACGCCGCGCCGAAAGCGCCTCGCGATCGCCTGGTCAGCCGCCAGGAGCGTCTCCTCGGGAGTCGCTTCGCGATAGAGATTGGATTCGCGCACATACAGCGTCCGCACGGAATCGTTACCGTTAGCCATGGCCGTGTCCTCGGTGATTCTTGGGCGGGATTGCCCGTGAACCGCCGATCACGGCGCGCGCAGCCGTCAAGTGCGACGCAAGGGTCGTGGAATAAATGGAGGGGACCCGCGTCTTCGCGGGGTGGGGGCCGTTTATGCCGCGAAAGCCCGCCGCGGCACACTTGACGGCGAGCACGACGTGATATGTTGGGGAGGTTCAGAAATCCCGCCCTTCTTCATACTGTCCCTGTCGCCCTTCATCTCTCCGAGAGCCTTTCCGCTCTCAAAGGATCTCGAGGATGCGGTGTATTGCCGCAATGCACCGAGAATACAACTGTCGAAAATTCGAATACGCGGCTTCCCCGCGGCAGAACCTGTCCATGATCTTGAAACACCTAACGTCATGAGAATAGCGAGCAAACGGGTGTGGTGGAGAGTGGGTTCGTCTGCTCTATTGCGGATTGATCCAGGCGGCGGTCGGCAGCGCCGGCAGCTTCGGGCCGATGCCCGTGATGCGGATACGATGGGCTGCGAAGGCGGCATCGAGCACAAGTGCACGTTGTGCACGCGGCGGTGCCGTCAACAGGACACCACATCAATGATGCGCTGCGGGCGACTGCACACAGGCGACGGCTCGACTGACGCTCCGTGCCCGAGGGCAGTGCGCGAGCGCCCTCGGCCGTTCACCCTTCCCGAATTCTCCGGGTCATCCATTGCATCATTTGCTGCATGGCCTTTAGGCGGGCCGATTCGTCCGGATCTTCATGAACCTGCCGGTGCCACTGCAATACCTGCGGATCCTGGATTTCCTGCGCCTCGAAGAATTCCGTGAGCCGGCACGCTGCGAGCTCGCCCGGAAGGCGCAGGCTGAGCGCGTCGTGCATCACCATCCACTGGCAAGCCAAGGCGCCGATCCAGCTGTGCAGCCGGCTTCCATCGCTGCCGCGGAACGGTCGCGTCCCAATCCACTCCGCCAGAGCCGCCGCCGGCATTGGCCGCGCCAACCCGTAGCCCTGCCCTAAGCGACAACCCAGCTGGATCGCCGCCTCGATGATCCCCTCATCCTCCAGTCCCTCGGCCACCACATCACGCTCCAGATCCTGACCGATCTGCACGACGGTTCGGATCAGGCTGAGCGCCTTGATCGGATCGCCGGCGAGATCCTTGATGATGTTCTGGTCGATCTTGATCACCTGGAAGGGTAGTTCTGCAAGGCGTTTGAAGTTGCTGAACCCCGCCCCCAGGTCGTCGAGTGCGAGCCTCACACCCAACGCAGCCAGACGGCTGACAGCCTCATCCACCGCGCTCGTCTGCAACGCCTGGCTCTCCAGCAGTTCCAACGTCAAGTACTGCGGTGCCACCCGCGCCTCGCGCAGCGCTTCCTCGATCCATCGTGCGCAGTCCGGGTGTACCAGAGAACTCGGTGCCAGATTGATCGACAACTGGACATCGAGGTTCTCCTCGCGCCAGCGGCGCAGATAATCAAGCCCCTGCGCCAGACCCTGCCGGAAGAGCGCATCCAGGTCGGTTTCCCCCAGTGCCGATAGGAACTGTCCAGGGACCAGAATCGCGCCATCGGGCGTGCGCAGCCGTGCCAGCGCTTCGACTTTCACGAGCGTGCCGTCTGCGAGATTCACGATGGGCTGAATGAACATCTCTACGCCGCCGCCGTAGAGGAGCGAGCGGATCTGTGCCGCCTGCGCTGTATCGATGACATGCCGGCGGCTGTGCGTGGCCGCCGTCATCAAGTCCCAGCGATTTTGCAGCGACAGGCGCCAGGTGTGCATCCAGCCGGAGGCAAACTGGTGCGGATACGCCCCAAACAGCATCAATACGGCATGGATCGCACCGTGCCGATGCACGGGCAGCGTCACGGCGCTGCGAACGCCGAACTCCTGCATCAGCGCCTGCCAGGGCTGCGAACGACTCTCCTGCGCAAAAGCCGAAGTCTCCTGCTGGCAGCCTGTCATCCACGTGCTCGCGACCAGTCCCTGGCCGCGAACATCCCGCGGGTCAAGCGTTGGGTACAACTCGCGCACACGAAACGCGTCCACCAAGCTAATCACGCCCTCACCGGCAGCTCGCTCGAAGACCAAGCGGTTCTGCACGTCCGGCCGCAGTAACATCGCCGCACGTATGCCCGGCAGCGCCGCTAGGGCGTTGAGTTCCGCCTGTGTCCAGTCCGCCGCCAATGCTCGGCCGTCCATCGGGCGCGCCAGCAGCATCTGGTACTGATCGAGAATGGACTGCATGGCTTGCAGCTGGCTTTCGATGTCCAGTTGCAGCCGGGAATCGGCAGCTCGCAGCGCACGGTAGCGCGTGCGTGCGCTGAGCAGTGATGCATCCAGATGGGCGCGCAAAAGGTCACGGGACATACCCGTGGCCCTCGTCATCCATGCACCCGAAATGCCGATAAGAGCGTGAACAGCTCCCAGGCGCTGCGCGGTCTCCTGCACCTGCTGCGCGGTGGTCTGCACATCGAGAAGGAAGCGCAAGTGCGCGGCCTGTTTGCGCGCAAGCGCCTGATACTCCGCCGCGGAAAGGCATGCAAGGACCGCCGCGCTCTCCGGGTGTGACTCCAACTCGCGATAGAATGATGCCGAGAACTTCTCTGCCACCGCATGCACATGTGGCACCAGCCCCCGCATGAATTCCCGCGCCTCGGAGCCGAACGCATCGAAGGGCGTCTCGGCGATCGGCTCGGACGAGGTAGTCGCGCCGAGCCTCCACCACTGTTCCCGCTGCGTCTTGGTCTGCTTGGCCTTGTACATTGCCGCATCAGCCTCCCGCAGCAACAACTGCGGTTCAACGCCATCCGTGGGATACAAGGCCACACCCATCGTCATGTCGATTGAGATCGATTGTCCCGTGCTCAGCTGGAAGGTGCCCTCAACAGCCCGATGCAGGCGCTGCAGTGCAGTGTCAAGCTGCGACAGCGCCCCCGGCGGCTCGAGGTCCTCAAGGACCACCACAAATTCATCGCCGCCCAAATAGGCAATGAAATCCGAGTCCCTTAACCACGTGAGCAGGCCTCGCGAAACGCACCCCAACAGCTCGTCTCCGGCATCCCGCCCCAACTGATCATTGACGGAATTGAAATCATCTAGATCGATCACGCCCACCGCCAGCAACCCTCCCCGGCGGCGCGCGCGCGCGATGGCCTGCGGCAGGTATTCCTCGAGCGCACAGCGGTTGGGCAAGCCGGTGAGCACATCGGTACTCGCCACGCGCGCATCCTGCGCGTGACGCGACCGGGCGCGGTCATTGGCATCCAGTTCATCCAAGCCATGACCCAGCAAGGCCACGATCCGCGAACACACCTCAACGGTGGGCGCATCGAAGCACCCGCGCCGGGAGGAGACCAGCACCAGAATCGCCCAAATCTGGCCGGCCCGCATGATGGGAATCGCGAGCACACTGAACCAGCGATGCTCAGCGAAGCCTGCGTGCCACGGCCGCAACGTCGGATCGGCCAAGGTGTCGTTGCAGACAACCAGCTGCTGTTTGTTCCAGGCCCTGGCCACGACGGACGCGGTCTCTTCAGTCGTCGATTCCGGCGATACTGCTCGAATCGGCTCAGCGTCCTGACTGGCAAGCGCCAGCACGTCGAATACGCTCGATTGCCCCGGCTTGCCGATCCATGCCGTATGGAAGAGCGTGTTCTGCACCAGCTTGGTGCAAAGGCTCTCGAGCATCTCCTGCTCTTGGCGGCTATGGATCAGCACATCACCGCAATGCAGCAATGCCCGGTGCAGGGCTTGCAAATTCATCAGTTGCTGCCGTTGCCCGAGCAGAGCGAATGTTCGCTGCCTCATGTGTTCCGTGAGCTGGCTTGCGGTCCGTGCAACGTCATCCCTGGCGCCATCGAGCGGATCGAGCGCGGCGGCATCCGCAGCGCCGCTCTGCAGAGCACGGATTTCCCGCGCCATCCGCCTGTCGACTTCCATGATGTGCTGTAGCAGCCATTGCGCCAGAAACGCCAGCAGCTCGACGGTCACCTCCGGCGTCTGCTCACCGGCGAAGGCCCGTGCTTGCCGCAAGAATCCGCGAAAGCTCTCATGGGCCCGCAGGTGCATCCTGCGGTGGCCGGCATCAAGCCGCCAATGGCGGATGAGCCGCTCTTCTTCCGGGAAGTGATAACGAGTGTAATCGTCCAATTCATCGAGGCACGCGAGCACCGTTTCCTGCGAGGCAGGCTCGGATTGGGCTCGCGCGATCCGATTGAAGATCTCCAACAGGTGTTGATGCTCTTCATCGACCCTGGCGATGCCCATGGCCATGGCGTCGGTCCACTTCAGCGGTCTTGCCGGATCAGGCATGAGGATCCTTCTTTTGGGGCTGGAGCCAACTTCGAGCAGCGCCTAACCCCCGTACGCGGCCGAAGGATGCCCGCTCGCCGGACGAGGCAGCGTTACCTGAAAACTTCGATTCAGTCAGCACTTGCGTAACGGCAATGTCGATGATTCCTTGACATCGGCAAGACTGCCACGTCGCGTATCATCGAACTGTGCGCCCGTTAACTGGCTCACCGTTCGCTACCACGGAACCGGCATCCGCCGAAGCTCCCCACAGCAAAGCGTGCTCTCTATCACATATTTCTCGCCCGCGCACGGCCGGCTTCATCTCGGTGCAATTCGGATCAAGGTCTGCGCCTCGCCAGCTCACATGGCACGGTGCGCGCACCCCGGCGCGCCGGGGACTACAGCCGTTCCCCGCGCTCTGGCTGCAGCACAGGCTGATATGCGCTTCCCTATGCAACGCACGCGCTTGCCAAGACAACGCCTAACATCGGCGATCGGGCCGCTGCTGGCGGTTTCGGCCCGGCTGGAAGTGGTCAAGACAGATGCCCGGCAGTTACCGGCGTGCGAGTCCCTTGCAGATTATCTGCGGCTATGACAGCACGCTCTTCCGGCCACAGAACGTAGACAACACCGCGTGCGTCTGTATTGCCACGAAAGGCAGCGCGAATCCCAGCCACTCTTTGGTACCAAGAAGGTCAGCTCCTCGGGCAGACCCCCGAGATACGAGGGGCCGAGCCTGAAGGTGATGGCAACGGCGAACCTTGAAGACTTACGAAACCTCCTCCAGTTCAAGCTTTCGTCTGAGTTCAACGTCGAGCGCGGCGGCAAGCACAAGAGCGTCGTTGAGTGCATCGACCGGATCGCGCTCAAGCGCGGACATGAGCGCTGATCGGATCCACGAAGATGATGCCTGGTCGGCCAGGATGGCCTCCGCGGTTGTCGACTCGGCAGCGATCGCGTTCACCGTGTCGGCTCCTCCCGTTTCGGGGCAGTTTTCTTCGACGGCGCGGCCTCGCTATGCGCGCGCTGATTTCGCAACCGCACCGACGGCAGCGGTTCTCCCTTGTGGATGGATCCCGCCATAGCCCCGCGCACGAGTTCGAGGAAGCGCTCCCGATCCTTTGGATCGGCGATGCGTCGATCGGCGAATGCCTCCGCGGCCCGGATGCTCAGGAATGTCGATTTCAACTCCGGATGAGCGCGCACCGATTCGCGCAGGTCGAGTTGCTCCTCGCGCAGCTGCCGCGCGAGCCGAGCCCGCTCGGCAAAAAATTTCACCTTCTCCACGACCCAGCGTGTGCGATGAACGTGGTGTTCTTCCTGTCTGACGACACGTCCCTCGGCATCCCGCTTTTGCGTAGTGATCGTCACCGCGCGGCGCGCCACCCGGCGCGCACCGATGAGGTCTCCGACCTTCGGCTTGGTCTCCCCGGTCGTGAGCGCCCGCTCGAGATCCTTCCCCCAGAGGGTCCGCTCGCCCTGGCTCGTCAGCAGCTTGAGGTAATACGAGAGATCCTCTCCGGCGCGGAACTGGTAGTGGGCCCGCCCGTGCTCGGTCAACCGCCCGACGACGAGCTGCCCGCCCCGTGAGGGCCGAGTCGAGCTCCCTCGATTTGGCGTAACCGACTGTCGCGGCCCCTGGCTCGGATCGGTAGAGTCCCGCGCCGGTCCGATCGTCTTGTCACGCGATTCGCTCACGAGCGCGTTCCAACTATCCCCGAACCGCCGGCTCGCGGTTGCGCGCCGGCCGGGAGCGCGCGGATGCACGCTCAATCGCGCGCTCCCGCAGACGCACCGGCGGCAGCGGCTCACCCCGCGCGACCGCGTCGGCAAGGGCCGAGCGCACCTGGCCGACGAAGCGCTCCCGGTCCTCGGGATCGCGGAACCGGCGTGCCGCGAGTTCTGCGGCGTGGACCTGCAGATAGGTACCGACAAGCTCCGGATGGCGCTTCACAGCCTGCTTCGGATCCGTCGCACGATCGCGAAGGGTCCGGGCGGCCTCCGCCCGGGCCTCGAAGAACGCGCGCTTCTCCACGATCCAGCGATTGCGGTGCGTCGCGAGATCTTTCTGGGCCACGACCTTCCCGTCCGCATCCCGCTCGGGCGTGCGCACCGTGACCGCGTCCTGGCGGACGGCACGCAACCCCACGTCGTCTCCGACTTCCGGCCGGGTGAGGGATTCCCGGAAGGCGCGCTCGAGATCAACGCCCCAGATGGTGCGATCGCCACGTGGCGTCTCGATCTTCACGAAGTACGACATCGGCTCGCGCGGATCGTGGCGATACGTCGCGCGGCCATGATCGACGAGCCTGCCCGTCAGAAGGCCGTCCCGCCGCCCCTGGCGCTCTGTTTTCCCCTCTCTCCCGACTCCAGGTGCTTCGGTGCCGCCCGAAAAATCTCGGCGCCCGCGGCCATTGGATGCGTTCTCCTGCACCTCCCGCACCGGTCCGTCCCGGCCGCGGGCGAGCGTCCGCGCGATGCGCGCCTGCTCGAACTCCGTCGGTCGATAGCCCCGGACCTCGAGTCCCGCGAGGCGGGCGGCGAACCAGGCCTCCTTCCGGAACCGATCGGTGCCCTGGACCGTGATCGCATTCCAGCCCCGGGTCTCCGCGATCGTGACCAAGCTCCGGATGACTTCCGTGTTCTCGCTCGGCGTCGTGAGCCGTCCCCCCCGGTCCGTGAACGCGCGTGCCCCATCGGCAAAGTAGTAATGCCGGCCGACCTGCACGAAGCGCTTGCGGATGTGCTCCGGCACCTGACGGCGCGCCTCGGTTCCCGGCTCGCTCGCGACAGCCTTCTGTCCAACAGGACCGGCCGGCTGCGCTTGAGCGCGCTTAGATTCCAGGGCAGCGCGCCCGCGGAGGCGATGATTATGCGGCTGAACACACCGCCCGCGAGTCCACCGGCGGCGCCGCAGACGAGGACCGCG
>JAKAFQ010000142.1 GCA_021817875.1 Pseudomonadota bacterium | reverse complement strand
CATCGAAACCGTCACGGGCGCCTTTCACGTCAAGGCGGGGCCGGCGCTCGTGCGCGAGCTCGCAGATGGCGCGATGGCCCGGGCCTCGGCGTACGGGAAGATGATCCCGTTTCTGCATCGGGACGGGGCGGACGATGCGTTCGTGGCGCCGTGCGCATGGGCCTACCGGCTCACCGAGACGAAGTTCACGCTGCGCTTCGGGTACCGGGTGCTCGCCGTCGATCGGCATCCGGGCGCACTCGATGCGCACTTCAGCCGCCACCAGGCAGGCGGCGGGGGTGTGCCGGGCGGGCTGACACGCAAACTCAACTGAGCCGCGGCGGCCGCCGAGCACCCTCAGTACGTGTGGCCCAGCTCGTTGGCGGTCTCAGGGTTCACGGTCGTGAGCCTCGTGAGGCTGCATTGACCGTCCGCCAACGTGCCTCGGCCGGGAACGTTCCACTCTACGAGCCCTACGTGATCGGCGCCGACCGGGAAGTACGACCTACCCAGATCCTGCCGGGTGAAGCGGTAGGTCACGGTCCCCTTGCCGTGGTTTTCGAAGACCTGTGAGTAGGCGACCCTCGCCAGGCAGGTATACGTGAACCGATGGGGGCCTACCCCGAGCTGGACATCCTCGTCCTTCGGCCCGACGGGCCGCCCATCAACGCTCGTAATCGACACATCCCAGAAATGCACGAGCGGAGCATTCAGGTCCGGAGCGAAGTCGCTGAGGTAGACCGTCACCACTTTCGCTGTCGGCTGCGGCGGCGCTCCATTCAGGGTCATCGTTTTATCGACGATCGTGCAGCCGGCCAGGGCGGCGAAGGACAGGAGCACCAGAGGGTAGAGTTTGTGTCGCATGTTCATTCTTTCCTGTTGTGATGTCGACGGCGCGCTTAGACTCATTCCAAACAAGGCCGCGCAACTCTCGGCATTGCAAAGGTATCGGCGCGGCTCAGATCAACCTGAGCGCACTGCACAACTCTTGCGTTCAACGTGACATCTGTCACATCATAAGGGGCGTTGCACCGCGCCGGGAATCGGGATCTCGTCGTGGTCGAGGACCGATCGGCGGTCCCAGCCGATCTCGAGTCGCACTCCCGGCGGCATCACCCACAGGTGGTATTGGTTCGCGGTGTCGACCAGGCGCGCTTCGGCCGGATAGAGCTCGAGGCCCTCGCGCTCGGCGCGAGGGGCTTCATACATTCGTCCCCGGGGGCTTCGGCACCAGATACCAGCGCTCGACGCCCGGGGGCGGAGCGGGGGCATCCGGCAGATCCTCCTCGCGCACGAGCCTCGCGCCCTCTTTGATCGTCGCCGCCACCCTTTCGGCCAGGCGATCGCGCGCAACCTCGGGCGAGGTAGTGCGTTCGAGGTCGCTCGAGTAGGACACACCCTCCGGTAGACACTCATCGGTATCGATCGCGGCCGGCACGATGTCGAACCAGTGCGGGTAGGCCGGCGCCGGTCGACCCTCGCGGGTATGACAGCTGATCTCGAGCAGGCGCACCGGTGCATAGTCGGCGGGCAGCTTGATGTCAAGGCACTCATCGAGGGTGAGCGTCCCTGAGGCATCGAGGGCGCCCTGCGCGAGATGCAACGTGACGTCATCGGAGAGCTGCTCACGGAAAGCGGCGAACCAGATCGCGAGGCGGGGATCGTCCTGCGGGCGACCCTCGATCGATGGGAACCCGTAGCCCTTGTGCGCGCCGAAGAACCCGTTTCGCACGTGTGCGTAGTGGGCCAGGGAGAGCTCGAGGAGCGAGAAGGTGCGGTGGTCGGCGACATCACGCATGAAGCGCTCACGCGCACGGCCGCGGTCGGCGTACTCGCCGATGAACTCCTCGCGCAGCGCGGTGGCCTCGATCTCACTCGGGGCGAGGCGGTAGAGCAGCGCATGCGGGGCGCTCGTGCCGACACAGAGATAGCGCACGCCATGGGTCTGCCGCCCGTGTTTGCGCAGGACCCCGAAGGGGATCACGAGCCAGGGGTTGTGCACGAGTCGCGAGTGGCGCGTAGCCTCGCGGCGCAACGTGCGCCAAGTCTCGAGCAACGCCCGGTAGCGCTCGGGCGAGAGCGGGGCTGCCAAGGGAGCGAGCTGCTCAGCAAAGCCCTCCACCCGCTCCAGGCACTCGCGCTTGTGCGCGAGGGAGCGAAATGCGCTCGGGTGCTCTACCCAGTCCGCCGCACCCGGCCACTCTTTCAGCGTGGTCTCGCCGGCGGCGACCGTCGGCAGGCTCGCCCAGCGGTCGGATTTCACCGTGAACACTCGCTTGCCGCGCTCGAGCGTCAGGCGATGCACCCAGGCATGAGGCTCGAGCCGGTCATCGCGCTCGGACTCGCGTGGTGCAGCATAGAGCACCGGCTTTGCCCGCCCCGAGAGCACGAGACGCAGGGGAGTGAGCCCGAGCGCCGCGGCGAGGGATTCGGTTTCCTCGAGAAGCCGATTGCCGCTTCGGGCGAGCACGAACATCTGATCGAGGAGCGCACGCCAAGCCGCACCGCCCTGACTCTCGGGCCCGGGCAGTGCTTTGCCTCCATTCACTGCGCGCCAGGCAATCACCGCCTGGTCGATGAGATCCAACGCCTCCTTACCCGAGGCGAGATTCGCGGTGGTGAGCGCCTCGAGGAGCGCTGCGCGGGCGGGGGCCTCCTGTGCACGTTCGGCCTCGAGATGGGCGAGCGCGTGCTTGAAGAAGCGGATGTAGTAGACGTGATCGCGCCGCGCCTCTCGGCTGTGCAGGTAGCCGGCGATCTCCTCGGGGCGCACTGCATCGAGGCACAGGTGCGTCAGGATGTCATCGTAGCTGTAATCGTCACGGAAGGCCGTGAGGTCGACGCGGCAGTTGAAGCGCCGATCCTTGTGTGAGGTGTATGAGTAACCCGACACTTCGGTGTCGACGCAGATCGATTCCCCCTCGCGGTAGGCGATCGCAAGGTCAATGCTGCGCCCGGGGGTGTAGCGGCGCTCGAATCCGCGGCCGCTCGAGTCGCGAAAGCACGCCCCTGGGGCGGTCGTGGGATTCATCAGCCCGTGCCAGCTGCACAGCACCCGGCTGCCTGAGCGCAGGTAGCCATTCTTCTCGGCAATCCACTGACGCAGCGGTTGGCGGTCCTCGGCGAGTACCGAGCGGCCCTCATCGCAGAGGAAGTTCAGGTGCGCGGCCTGGAACTCGAGTGAGACGAATTCGAAGGAGGCGGGCCCAGGGTAGAAGGTGCCGAAGAGCTTCAGGCGATGATCGAGCCCGCAGATCAGCAGCAGGAAGCGCTTGTAGTGCAGCGCGTGCGCTTCGTGCACGGCGAGCTTGTCGGTGTAGGCGAGGTCCTCGAACTTGATCTCGCGCCCATCGATGCCGCGGAAGACCCGGTCCTGCTCATCGACGGCCGGGAAGAGCCGTGCGGCGCCGAGGTGGCTCTCCACCGGAGAGAACACCCGGTGGATATTCGCCCCGTTTCGCACCAACAGGAACACCTTTTTATTTTCCCGGTTGCGTACGGCATTGTCCCACTTGTCGCCGTAGTCGATGTCGTAGCGCGTCGTGGCCATCACGAGCACGCAGCGCTCGGTGGGGAAGATCTGGCGCACCAGGCTCTCGTTCTCGCGCAAGGCTTCGAAGAAATGGCCCTCACGGGAGAAATCGAAGTCCGCGCCGACGTCAACCCAGAGCGCGAGTTCCTCACACATGACGAGCTTGCGCTGCACGATGGTGAGCGGGATATCCTCGCGGGCCGGTGCGCCCTCGGCGATGGTGTCGACCTCGACCCCTTTGCCGACGTAGAGATCGAGCGAGGCAATCCCCTGCATCAGCTTATCGACGTAATTGCGAACGTCCTCGGTTTGGGCGAGCGCTGCGGCCGCCTGCTCCTCGAAGAACGGGGTGAGCTCGGAGAGCGTCTCTGCGATCTCGCCCGTCTTTTCCTTGATCCACTTCGCCTTCAGAGTCGCGATGCGATGCTCGCGCTGGGCGACCTGGCGTAGCGCCTGGATACGCTCGGGGCTGACCCCACTCTCGAGCGCTCCTTTGAGCGAGCCTCGGGAGACACTCACGAGATCGGAGGTTTGCGATGCCTGCGTCACAAGCGCCCCGGCCGCGGGCGTCACGGCCGCCGGCGCCGGCGGCGAGGACCTGGGGGTGGGCACGTCTTCGTCTTCCGCCGCTTCCTCATCCTCATCGTCCGGCGGGGTGCTCTGCTCGCGCAGACCCTCCTCGATGTACCCGGCCAGGCGCGCAGGATCGTGCTGACCGGCGACGAGCTCGTTCTGCAGCTCGCTGATGTGGCCCTGGATCTCGGCGACCTCCGCGGCGCGTACGCGCTCGTGGTCCGGTTCGAATTCGAACTTGTCGAGGAAATCGGGCACGCGGAAGCGATGCTCGTCGTAGCGGAACCAGGTCTCTTTCACCGATCCGTCGCTCTGCGGGATCTCGAGATGGGTCTGGGTGCCGATCTTGCTCGGGTGCGGGCGCAGGATCACCGTGTGTGGGCGGTCATCGGCGAAACGCAGTGACTGCAGCAGCAGTACCTCGCCGGCCTCGATGCCTTGCTCTGGAATGGCACACCGGGCGCGCCAGTAGCGCCCCGGCTGCAGCGACTGGAAGCGCTCGATGCGGGCCGGCTCGGCCGGCGGCGCGACTGCCACGTGCTTGGGGCTCATCGGCGGGTTACTGCGAGCCCAGCCGGATCCTGGCACCCGAGGCCGACGGCTTGAGCCACATCATTCGCCGTGGCATCGAGCACGATGCGCTCGTCCCGCGGGTGATTGATCCAGGAGCCGATCGGTCGGCACGAGCGCTCCTCGAGGACGACGCCCAACCCGATCACCCATACCGCCTTTCCGAGCGCGAGCGCTGCGCCGACCTCAATGAGCGCCCCCTTCAGGGGGAAGTCGCCGGCTTCGACGTAGAGCACCAGCCGGTCGCAGACCTCGACTGCACCCAGGATCCGCGCCCAGAGATCAGCGAAATCCTCCGTTTCGCCCTCTCCTGCCTCATCGATCCAGGACGAGATGATTCGCGCACCGTGCCGATCACGCAGGTCGCGCCACAGCGCGGCGCGAGCGGGGATTGAAGCCCTCGAGGCGACGTAGATCTTGAGGGGGCGGGCATCGGTGGCGCCATGCTGCGGCACCTGCTCGTCCGGCTGCGCCGGCGCACCGGCCGGGGTCAGACCCACCCTACGTGCATTCACTGAGCTCCTCCCGCCTCGTTTATCCAGCCGACAGTTTTATTTTATCTGGCTGGATCGCGGGAGACGCCGCAGGTTGCCGAACCGGATTCGGATTCAACGCGGTGAGGCTGTGTTTGCTGAATGCGGCTCAGACTTGCCGTCGCACCTACGCGGCATCCCGGTACTCACTCGCGGACATGAGTTCCGCGTACCGGTCGTGAATGCTCGGTACATCGAGGTAGCTCGCCTTGATACCCAGCAGGTCGCTCACCTGGGATCGGACGCTGGCGAGAAGCGCCGCCTCCTCGTCGGTGAGCATTCGCGTGGGCCAGCCTTTCACGTACATCATCTCACGAGAGAGTTTCTTTTCGAGTGCTACGCGCCGGGCGGCTTTGCCCTTGGCAAGGCCGAACGCGGCTCGCGCCGACTCGCTCAGCAACTGCGGAGCTATGTCCCCGAGCCACTTCGAGCCCTGGAATGCAAATGTGCTCGCTGTCTCCAGCGTCACCATGCGCCGGTACAGGTCATGCGATTCTTCCGCGGCCGCGGCCGCGAGGAGATCCGCCTGCTTCGACATGATGCAGAACCGGCAAGAAACTCTCGACATCCCCAGTTCAGTGTACGCCTGGTGCACGGGCAGCCCATTTGCTGCGATATAGGCGAACACGTCAGCTTGTGTCCAGTCCGAGATCGGCCGCCAGGAGATCGCGCGGCCATCGGACTCCAGGGTCGCAATGGTCCCCCGTGCGCGCGCGGCGCTCTCCTCCCGGCGGACGCCCGTCACATTCAAGAACTTCCGCGGGCCGAACCGCCGACGAAGCTCCGCGGAGATGAGGTGGGTCTTCAACTCCGAGGTGCAAAAGCGCATGGAGGGTGTGGACCACGGTAGGACAAGCGTGACGGTTTCGAGCGCGGCGTAGCGGCGCTTACTCGATTCCCATCGCGACTCCCACCGGTCCATCAGATCTCCACTCTTTCGGCGGACCACAATGAGCTCGACGCCGAGGTGCCTGGCTAGTCGTTCACACACAGGGCGGGACTGGTCCCACTCGACGACTCCCAAGTCACTGTGGATCAGAATCCGAGGGCCCCTGTGCCCCGCCGCATCCAGGTGGGCGAACACCGCAAGGGCTGCCGCCTGACTGTCCTTTCCCCCGGAGACTCCAACAGCCACGGGCGCATCGGCGGCAATGAGCGTGTCGACCTCGAGAGTCGATGCGACCGGCACCGCAGGCGGCAGAGTGGATCTCTTCACACAGTCCCCGTCGCGGGGAGGTCCTGAGCCAGCCGCGCGTACTGCTGTTCCTTCTCCCTCGAATAGAAGCCCTGTCCCGTGACCTCCTCCCATAGCTGGCGGGCCGTGCTCATCGCAGCCTCGAGCCGGCGCTTGTGGGTAAGGCCCGAGGCGCTGAAGGCCGGGCTGTCGTAATACCCTGGGCAGCCCAGGCCGTGGTCCAGCCGAATCGCCATACTGACGAGCAGCCCCACCGGCGGGGTTGCGTTCGTTTCAGGCGGTACAGCCTCGGCCCGCGCGGGCAGCGCGGCAGTGGAGCACTTCGCGAGCCGGTCAGTCAGCGGTCCGATTTCCCGCAGTATCACAAGAGAGGGGCGCGTGCCGCCGACATCCTCTGACTCGCAGTCAACGGCATTGCACAGTTCGCTCGCGAGCTCGGCGATGCGCTCGAGCGTCTCGAGTCGGTCATTCGTGGAGGCCTGCGCGGAGCACTCCGGCCGATTCCCCCAGTGCTGCCCGGCGGGAGCCCCACACCCAAGGCAGCGGCCTTCAGTGCGGCGTTGGCGTTGGCGCTCGAGGTAGGAGAGGCCCGCGGCGGTGAGGAAGTCATCGTCGGCGATCAGTCCATTGACCGCGTCCTGGATGAGCATCTGCTCGCGCTCGTTCGGAGGGTAATCGCCCGTGTTGCCGTTCGCATCCTCGGCATCGCGAAGCTCGTAACCCTCGACGTACGCGTCCGCGAGGGCCTGCATCGCCTGCGCTGCGCTGGAGCCTGAAGAGTGCGGTCGGTTTGCAGTTGAGGTCGACATCGATCCCCCGCTATTGTTTCGACACACTCTGTGGGTACAGAAAGTGAAGGGTAGCGACGAGCGCAACCAAGAGACTGACTCCGAAGAAGGTGATCGCGGAGACGGGGTGTACCCAAGAAAGCGAATTCGGTAGAAGAAACCCGTTCTTCCCGTCAAACGCCATATAAATGACGCCGTTGCCGGCCATGAGGGTAATCCCGAGGGCCGCTTCCGAGAGTGGTCGGCGCTGAAGGCGATGGAGAGCTATGACGTACGCCGCAGTGGTTATGAACGTAGCCGCCACATCGCCAAACACTGAAGTGGACCCGAAGAGTGTTGCGAGACCTTGCGTGGTCTCGCTGGCCACGAACAGAATCAATAGCACTACCCACATGGGTCCTCCAAAGTCTTAACAATCCGCACAAGCGACTGACGACGCTCATGTGGCTTTGGCGTGACTCCAGCCCGTGGCTCGTGCTCGGGGTAAAGTGAACGGATCAATGGTGTTCCTCGAGGCGCTCGCGCCGCCCGGACGGGTCTGTGCGATTTCGTGCGACACGGCAGTCGCTCAGTGAGTCCTGCGGAATGCGAGAGGGGGGCCAAAGATGCCGCGGTCCGGGCTGGTGAAGACGATCCGCTCCGGCCCTAGCTGCGTCAAGGTGAACGTCGCTTCCGGTAATTGCGTGAGATGTCCCTTGAGTTGCGCGCCTTCGCGGGTTAACTCACACACTGCGACTTTAACCCAGGTGAGGCGTGCCCCAACAAATACTGCCCGTTGCTCCACCATTGTGTAGTGGCCTTGCCCCTGGTTCGTGATGATCAGGCGAGGCGTGTCCCCGCGTGCCACGATCCATTTCCCAGTGAAGCCGCTGGCGTGCGCGCACCCGACGAGGGCTACGGCGGTGGTGGCAAGCATCAAGCGTTTAAGTTTCAACTCCGGCCCTCCCCGGTGGATTTCGCTACTTGCTCTCATGATACGAGAAAACGGCGAATTCTCTGCGGGGAGTTCCTGAACGGCGTTCGAATTATCGGCATGCCTCGGCAGTACCGAGTCACTAGACTGAATGCCAACATCACAATTTGTGCAGGGGTCGGAATGACTGCATCTTCACATATTCTCGGCTCAGCGCCGATTCATGTGCGCATCGACGGACGTGATGTTCGGCTCACGCTTGCGGAGGCCAAGGTGCTGCAGGCCGGGCTCGGCCGCGCGATCGCAAAGGTCGAGCGGTTCGAACGCGGGGTCGAGGGCATGATCTCGCGCTCAGCCGCCGCATCGTCCAGCGGTGCCGTGGTCCGATGAGCGATGCGGCACTATCTGCGTCTCGCGGCCGCGGCGTTCATGCTCGTGACGCTTGCGGGGTGGGTGCTGGCGATGCTCGTGGCCATGGGGTTCGCGGTACGCAAAGCGATCAAGAAGGGGTTTCGCAGCGCGCTGTGACGGAGAGATGACTGAAGAGGAGTATCGGGAGCTCGAGCCGCTCTACGAGCAGGCAAAGCAGGAGATACCCACCTGGGGCTCCATTACGATTTCGACCGTGCGGCGGAGCTACCGGCTCGGATACAACCGCGCCCCATCTGTTGAAGCAACTGTTTATAGGTGATGCCGAGCCGCTCTGCCTCAGCGAGCCGCTCTGCCTCAGCTTGCAGAAAGAAACTCTTGCCCAGCCTCGATT
>JAKAFQ010000141.1 GCA_021817875.1 Pseudomonadota bacterium | reverse complement strand
CGATCTTGCGCCGCCCGCCATACATGAGCGTCACCAGGGCGCGGCTGCCCATCAGCGACGTAAACATCGAGGTGGCGATGCCGAGTGTCAGCACCACCGCGAAGCCGCGGATCGCGCCGGTGCCGAAGATCCACAGCACCAGACCCGCGATCAGCGTCGTGATATTGGAGTCGGCGATGGCCGAGAAGGCCTTCTCGAAGCCGGCGCGGATGGCCGCCTGCGGCGAAACGCCCTTGCGCAGCTCCTCGCGAACGCGCTCGTAGATCAGCACGTTGGCATCGACCGCGATACCCACGGTCAGAATGATGCCGGCGATGCCGGGCAGCGACAGCGACGCGTGCATCATCGACAGCAGCGCGGTGAGCAGCACCACGTTGGCAACCAGCACCAGATCGGCCACCAGGCCGAAGATTTTGTAGTAGATCGCCATGAACGCCAGCACCCCGACCATCCCGATGACGAGCGCAGTGACACCGAGCCTGATGTTTTCCCGGCCCAGGCTGGGGCCGATGATCTGCTCGCCCACCTGCGCGATGGGCGCGGGCAGCGAGCCGGAGCGCAGCAGAATGGCCAGGTCCTGCGCCTCGCCCAGGGTCAACCCGGTGATCTGGAAGCGATCGGAGAACACACCCTGAATGGTGGCGTCGTTGATGACTTTCTCTTTGGTGACGTAGCGGACCAGTTTCTTGCCGTCCACCACGGAGGTCACGGCGTGCTTGGTGATGAGCACCACGCCCATCTGCTTGCCGACGTTTGCCTTGGTGGTTCTCAGCATGTTCTCGCCGGCACGGCTGTCGAGCGTGATGTTGACCGCCGGTCCCTGCGTGCTCTCCCCCACGGTGGCGTCGGTGAGCTGATCGCCGGTGGCGATCACCTCCCGCTTCAGCAGCACCGGTATGCCGCTGCTGGTGTCCGTGAACAGCTGGTCGCCGAGCGGCACGTTGCCGGTGCGCTGGGCCTCGAAGGCGTTGTTCTCCACGTCGTTCAGGCGGAACTGCAACGTCGCCACCTGGCCGAGCAGGTTGGCCGCTTCGGCGGGATTCTGGATGCCGGGCAGCTGCACGTCGATCCGGTCGTTGCCCTGGCGCTGCACGATGGGCTCGGACACACCGAGCTGGTTCACGCGGTTGCGCAGCGTGGTGATGCTCTGATCCATCGCGTAGTCTTCCCGCTGGCGCAGCTGAGCCGCCGACATCGTCGCCTGCAGGATCGTGCCGCCGCCCGGCGGGCTCTCGGTACTGACCGTGAGACCCTGCAGGACGCGGGACAATGCTTCACGCGCGGCGGACACGTTGGCCTGGGGTGCCAGCGCGATCCGCACGGCGTTCGGCAGCGAGCTGTCGCTGGTCGTCACCACCGAGACGCCGCTGGTCGGAATTCCGGCCGTCGTCAGCGCCCGGCCGGCATCCTGCGCGTAGGTCTGCAGCAGCTGGGATACGGCGCTGCGGATATCGACCTGGTAGAGCAGATCCAGCCCGCCCTGCAGATCGAGGCCGAGCGGCATGGGCTTCAGCCCCAGATCGCGCAGCCAGGCGGGCGTGAGCGGCACCAGCGCCAGTGCCGAGAGATAGGTGCCCTGATACCGGGCATCGATGGCGTCATGCGCCCGCAACTGCTCGGAGACGTCCGAGAAGCGCACCAGAAGCCGCCCGTTCTGCACGTAGAAGCTCCGGTAAGGGATCTTCTGCGCGGTGAGGTACGCCACCACCGAGCGCGCCTCCGTCGCGGTCACCGGTGAATGGTCCGCATGCGCCAGCTGCAGCGCCGGAGCGTTTCCGAACACGTTGGGCAGCGCGAACAGCAATGCGGCCGCCAGCAGGACGGCGATCAGGATGTACTTCCAGCGAGCGTATTCGAGCATGGGTTTCCCGGGAGTTTCCTTGGACCTATCGTTTCGCGAAAGCGGATCTCTGCGGATTCCTCGTTACACGCAGGCGGAGCTCGGGGCGTCTCCCAGGGCCTGTCGGCACGCGAAAGCGGATCCGGCAGGTCAGGCGCTCTTCAAAGTCCCCTTGGGCATCAGCGCGTTGACCTGGCCTTTCTGCACCTTGACCCGCACGCCCTCGGCCACCTCGAGCGTGATGAAATGCTCGCTGACATCCGTGATGCGGCCCAGCAGCCCGCCGCTGGTCACGATCTCATCGCCCGCCCCGAGCTTGGAGATGAGCGATTGATGCTCCTTGGCCTTCTTCTGCTGCGGGCGGATCAGCAGAAAATAGAAGACGACGATGAACGCCCCCATGATGAGCAGGGGGGCGAGCTGGCTACCGGTCGAGGCCGGAGCTCCCGCAGCGGCCCAAGCCGTCGGTATCAATGAATTCATGCACTTATTTCCTCGGGACGACCCCACGTCGGCCGGCATCCCGGTCCCCGTCGGGGCGAAGGGGCGGCATTATGCCACAGCGTCCGCAGCGGTCCGTCGCCCCAGAATATCGGCGGCGACCGTCCCGAGCCGGCCCTGCTCGATGGCCTGCCGCAGCCGATGCATCAGGCGCAGGTAGAAGGCGAGATTATGCAGGGTGTTCAGGCGACAGCCGAGGATCTCGTTGCAGCGGTCGAGATGGCGCAGGTAGGCACGGGAGTAGTGCCGGCAGGTGTAGCAGTCGCACTGCGGATCGATCGGTCCCAGGTCCCGCTGGTGGATGGCGTTGCGGATATTGATGACCCCCGTGGCGGTGAACAGATGGCCGTTGCGGGCGTGGCGCGTCGGCATCACGCAGTCGAACAGGTCGACGCCCCTGAGGACCGCCGCGACGATGTCCTCCGGCCGACCGACTCCCATCAGATAGCGCGGCCGGTCGGCGGGCATGTGGGGCACGAGGGTCTCGAGGATGCGCAGGCGCTCCTCCTCCGGTTCCCCGACCGCGAGTCCCCCGATCGCCAGCCCCGGCCAGTCGAGACGCAACAGCGCCTCGAGCGAGGCCAGGCGCAGCGTCGCGTGCATCCCGCCCTGCACGATCCCGAACAGCCCCCCCGGAGGCTCCTCGCGGTAATAGCGGGCGTACCCCCGTACCGCCCAGCGCATGGACAGCTCCATGGAGGCGCGAGCCTGCGCTTCGGTCGCGGGGTACGGCGTGCATTCGTCGAATGCCATGGCGATGTCCGAACGCAGTCCGAGTTGCGCTTGCATCGAGTCCTCGGGCGTCAATCGCAGCTGCGCACCGTCGACGGGCGATCGGAACCTCACGCCCTCTTCGCTGATCTTGCGCAGGCTTTCCAGGCTGAATACCTGAAAGCCGCCGGAGTCGGTCAGGATCGGCCGGCGCCAGTTCATGAAGCCGTGCAAGCCACCATGGGCGTCGACGATGTCCACACCGGGCCGCAGCATGAGGTGGAATGTGTTGCCCAGCACGATCTCGGCTCCCAGCCCGACGAGCTCTTCCGGAGTCATCGCCTTGACGGTGCCGTAGGTACCGACGGGCATGAAGGCCGGGGTCTCGATCGACCCGTGAGCGGTCGTCAGCCGGCCCCTGCGGGCGCCGCCGTCGGTCGCCAGAAGCTCGAAACTCGGTCTCAAGGACTCACCTCGCGTTCGAATCCGCATTGTGCGCGATACCGGGCGCGAGGAACATGGCATCGCCGTAGCTGAAGAAGCGGTACCCGGCCTCGACGGCGTGCCGGTACGCACGCAGCACGGGTTCCTGTCCTGCGAAGGCGCAGACCAGCATCAGCAGCGTCGACTCCGGCAGATGGAAATTCGTCAGCAGCGCATCGACCACCCGGAAGCGAAAGCCCGGACGGATGAAGAGTCGGGTCTCGCCCGCCCAGGGGACCAGCCGCAAAGCAGCCGCGCCCTCGCCGCACACCGCATCGGCGGCACCTGCGCCAATCAATGCCACGGACTCCAGCGCCCGCACAACCGTGGTTCCCACCGCAACGACCCGCCGGCCCGCCCGCTTGGCGCGCAGGACGGCCTCGCAGGCGGCGGCGGCGACCGAGACCCGCTCTGCGTGCATGACGTGCGCCTCGAGGTCATCGGCCCGCACCGGCTGAAAAGTGCCCGCTCCGACGTGCAGGGTCACGAAGGCGGTGTCGACGCCACGCGCCCGGATCCGCTGCAGCAGGGACTCGTCGAAGTGCAGGCTGGCGGTAGGCGCCGCGACCGCTCCGCGCTCGCGCGCGAACAGGCTCTGATAGCGCTGGCGGTCCGTCTCCACGGCCGCGCGGTGGATGTATGGCGGCAGCGGAACCTCCCCCCAGCTGTCGAAGAAATCGAGTGCCGGGCCCGGCAAGCGCACGCGCCAAAGATCCTGCTCCCGTCCCAGCACCTGCAGCGCCCCGCCCGGGGTCGAGATGGCGAGCCCTGCGCGCACCGGTTTGCTGGCTCGAAGGTGCACCAGCGCCTCCGACTCGCCGAGCGGCCGCTCGAGCAGAATTTCGACACGCCCGCCGGAGGGCTTGGTCCCCATCAGGCGCGCCGCCACCACGCGAGTATCGTTCAACACCAGCAGGTCACCGGGGGAGAGCAGCTCGGGCAAGTCCCGCAGGGCCCGGTCGGCCAGCGCGCCGCCCTCGCGGTCGAGCAGCAGCATCCGGCCCGCCGAGCGCTCCGGCAAAGGGCTCTGGGCAATGCGGTCGGTGGGAAGCTCGTAGAAAAAATCGCTGCGGCGCACTCGCGCATGGTACACGGTGCGCTGCGCCAGCCGTCAGCGCAGTCTGGTATCCAGCCGGGACCGGGGCATTTATACTGGCGCCCCCAAGCCCGAGTGGCGGAATTGGTAGACGCAGCGGACTCAAAATCCGCCGCCCTTAAAAGCGTGTCGGTTCGACTCCGACCTCGGGCAGACCCAGCACGGCCGGCTGTGCTGCACACTGAGTGCTCAGCATTTGGTGCTCACTCGCACCGCGCAAGACACCACCGGCACTTTGTGAGACCGGCGAGTTCTCGCCACTTCAGGCGAGACGCCGATCTGCTGTAAGTGGCACAACCGCACCGACGCCATCCTATGCAGCTCCATTGCGCCGATGCGGATAACACCGGCCTCGCGGCAATTCATCCACGGGCGCGCATAGAGCCAACTTCCGCTTTCGGCCGATTCTGTTGAAAAACCCTGCCTTTTGGCGATCGTAGGATGCGGTCTGCGACCAAAATTTCATCACAGATCGATGGCATCGAGATGATGGGACACCAGGAGGTTACGCAGGCCCCGTTGTTCTACAGCTTCCACCTCGACGCGCACATTCCCGCCAATCACCTGCTTCGCGGGATCGACGGATTCGTTGATCTGAGCGAGCTGCACCAGCACCTTGCGCCGCACTACAGCAATACCGGGCGCCCATCGATCGATCCGGCGCTGCTGATCCGGATGCTGGTGGTGGGCTACTGCTTCGGTATCCGTTCGGAGCACAAGCTCTGCGAGGAAGTACACCTGAACTTGGCGTATCGCTGGTTTTGCCGGCTGGGGCTGGAAGACAAGGTACCCGACCACTCGACGTTCTCGAAGAACCGCCATGGCAGGTTCCGCGACAACGACACGTTGCGGTTCGTGTTCGAGAAGGTGTTGGCACGCTGTCTCAAAGAAGGGCTGGTCGGCGGCGAAGGCTTCGCGGTTGATGCGAGCGTGGTTCGGGCGGATGCCAGCCGCCAGCGCGGCATTCCCGGTACCGAAGCGGCGCTTGATCGAGGTGCATCCTTGGCACGGCCGGTACGTGAGTATCTTGAGGCGCTGGATGCTGGCGAAGCACCGCAGAGCGTACCCAAGAACGTATCGCTCACGGATCCCGCGGCGCGCTGGACTGCTGCGCCGGGTGGTCAGGCGTTCTTTGCCTACTCGACCAACTACCTCATCGACGTGAAAGCTGGCGTCATCGTTGACGTTGAGGCCACGCCGGCGTTGCGCACCGATCAGGTCAACTCGACCCGGATAATGGTTGATCGTGTTGAGCAGCGCTTCGACCTGAAGCCCAAGCGACTGATCGGTGACACGGCGTACGGTACCGCGGCGATGCTGGGCTGGATGGTCGATCAGAAGGCCATCGAACCGCACGTGCCGGTGTGGGACAAGACCGAGCGCACCGATGGCACGTTTTCCCGCTCCGATTTCGAGTGGCGCGACGAGGACAATGAGTATCGCTGTCCCGGCGGCAAAGCGCTGCGCCACGGCTTACGCAAGTTCACCGTTCCCCGCACCGGCATCACCAAGGACAACACCGTCATTTACCATGCTTCACAGCGTGACTGCGAACGTTGCCTGTTGAAAGCGCGATGCTGCCCGAACACGCCGATGCGCAAGATCGCACGGCACATCAGTGAGGCTGCGCGCGACGTGGCGCGGCAGATTGCGAAGACGCCCGCTTACGCACGCTGCCGACGACAGCGCAAGAAGGTGGAAGTCCTGTTCGCCCAATTCAAACGCATCCTGCGATTGCGCCGACTGCGACTTCGCGGTCCCTCCGGAGCGCACGACGAGTTCCTGCTGGCCGCCACAGCACAGAACCTGCGGAGAATGGCGATGTGGTTGACACCGAGAGGGGCGAAAACGGGAAATCCAATTCCCGCCTGACGCGCGGCACGCACGCACCCCGAGTTCCTGAGCCCCTGATCGAGATCCGATGCGCGATCACGTCCAGTGCGCGCGCTTGCAGAGCTGAGTTCTTCAACAGAATCGGCCGATGGCCGCCAGCCGGGTTTGGAGCTACAGGTGGCGCGGAGCATCCATCCTGTCATGCAGCACGCGAACGATTGCGATTCCGTAGGTGGTGATTCTGAAGTAGATCGTGTGCCGCTCAACGTTCCGGCGCCGGTAGCCCTTGCGAATGGGGTCACACGCCGGAGCCGACTTCGGCGATTCCGCCAGCGCCTGGAAGGCCGCCGTCAGCATATCCGTATACTGCTCCGCCTGCTCCGGGCCCCACTTTTGACGAGTGTATTTCCAGATGCGCTCCAGATCGCGCTCCGCGGCAGGGGAGAGCCGAAACTCAGTCATGCGAGCGTCGAAGTCTACGCTTGAACGCACTCGCGTCGAAGCGCCTGGGCTTCCCGCTCTTCTCACCCTCAATCAAGGCCTCCCGAACGGCTTCGATTTCTGCGCCGCGTTCTTGCTCTCGCCGAATCAGGTCACGAATATATTCGCTATCGTTCGTGTAATGGCCAGCATCGATTTGCGCCTTGACCCAGTCATCTTGCTGGTCGGTCAGGGTAATGGTCTTACGTACAGTTGCCATGGGCTTCTCCGCACCAGAAATATGATTAAATCATATCATTGGTGCATATGGTGTGCCAGCTAGTTGCGCACGCCGATGCTCGGACCCTACCTTTGACGGCCGGTATCGAATGTCCGCAATCTGGAGGGTAAAATGATAAATCGACTGTCGGCAGTTGGTCGCAGGCGGCCCGCGGGGATCGAGTCTGGCGACCTGGTGACCTATCCAACGGTTTTGAGCGACCGAGAACCGCGGCGCCTTGCCCGGATTCGGCCCAGTCGATCGGCTACCTTTACGTGCCTCGCAGGCATTCCGATATACTCGTCTACGCAACAGCGGCCGCCACCGTCGCGAATTGTCACGACAATTCGTCGGCTGATGGTGCCCGCGGAATAGCTCGCTGTTAATGTTTTGAAGTCTTCGATGGAAGCGCCGTGCTTTGCGCACAGGTCTGGAAGTGCCTTGTGGTACTTGGCAATGGCGCGCGCAAGGGTCGGGGAAACTTTACCACGCCTTGCCCTGGCTGCCAGAAAATCGATGCTGATTACTCCGCCTGGACTTCTCTGAGCTTCAGCAAAAACGTCGATATCGTAAACACCCACAAGCATCCCAATTCCGCTCCCGAGCGAGTCGGCAACGTTGTGGGCAATCGATCGAAGCGTTCCGATCTTCATGAGCCGAGCTTATTACGAGTGTCCGCTATAGGGAAAGCAAGTTCGACGCGTAGACGACCGGATCTGGCCGCTCGCATCCTTCCGAGGCTTGCTGAGCACGCTGACAGCGCAAGGGTTAATCAATCAGCCAATCCCACGACAAACGCCAGCGCGACATTCAGGCGAGCGATATCCTTTTCGTCAAGCGACCCGATCCTACGCCCCACACGTTCGCGACGGATTGTCACGGGCTTGTCCGCCATGATTTGCGAGCGCGTCCGCAACCCGTTCTTCTGGGTGGGCTCGATCGTCACGCGGAAATCCGGAGCCTCCACAATGTCCGATGTCATTTGGCAGACAATCACCGACGCGTGCTCAGCGGGTAGAGCGTCGGTCTGAACGACTACCGCCGGGCGCGGTTTCCCGTAGTTGCCGGAAGCGGCGACGGTCACGACGTCGCCACGCTTCACGGAGCGTCAAATTCCGAGACTGCTTCGATCCACCGCATCGCTTCGCGCTCTGCGGCGCTGTCCAATCCCGCAACCTCCTTGGCGACCCGCCGCAGAACAGCCTTCGCACGGGGATCAGGTACAACCAGCCGCAATTCCCGCAGCCCTTGTGTACGGCGCCGCTCGCGCATTGCCCTCATCCGCTCCGCCGCTTGTGCCATCGTCTTGTCCTCCTCTGTAACGCGTTACAGTAACGCGTTACAGCCTGAGATTCAAGGGGGGACTCGCCCGGACCCGCAGCGCGACCGTGGGGCCGGTCGCGCCAATCTCTCGCGGCAGCAAGGACCGGCTGCACCGCCAGCCGGCGACCGCCAGACAGTCGCTGGCCGGCACTCCGATTGGGATCCATGCAACGTCCAATTGGGAATTCCTGGCCGTCCACCTGGGAATGACCTCGGAGCGGTCGAGAAAGGCAACGGGGCGAGAAGCGCAGTGTACCCCCAGGGCCATGGGGGTACGACTGGGGGTACTTCTTCGATGTGGCCTAGCGCGAGTTTCCTGGCCTCTGGGCGACGTTGAGGCGTAAGTAACTGAAGGACGAGGGATTACGGGGGAAGGCTACGTATACACAAAGGGCGGCTGAGCCGGCACGAGGTGGCGGAACAG
>JAKAFQ010000002.1 GCA_021817875.1 Pseudomonadota bacterium | reverse complement strand
ATTTCCCACGGCAAGTGCCATAATCGCGGCCGATGCGGCCGAGGTCCCTGTGCTCTGTGTTTGCGGCGCTCGCCGTGGTATCGATGATGCCGGCGAGGGCGCAGTGGCGCGCGCTCGCACAGCTGCAGCGTCAAGGCGCGCAGGTGTCGGCCGTCGCGGTGGATCTGCAGACCGGACACATCATCGAGCAGCTCGATGGCGCGCAGCGGCTGATTCCCGCCTCACTCACCAAGCTGGTGACGGCCTCCGCGGCTCTCCAGGCGTGGCCACCCGACACGGTGTTCCGCACGCGCCTGGTCTCCACCGGGCGGGTGCGCGGCGATACGCTCCAGGGGAACCTCATCGTGCTCGCCGCGGGGGATCCGACCCTCGACGATCAGTCGCTGTGGCAGATGGCCGCCCAGGTGCGCGGCACGGGTATCCGGGTCGTGACCGGGGGGCTGCGCATCGATCCGCTGCCGTTCGGTCAGGTCGCCTGCGGAGACCTGGACCGCTGTGCGGCCCTGCAGCGCAGTGACGACGCCTATAACGCACCGCTTGCGGCGTTCGGGGTGGATTTCGGCACGTGGTGCGTGCGGGTCACGCCGACCGTGCCGGGGGCGCCCGCCTGGGTGCGCGGCTGCGGCGTGAGCCGACTGCCGATCCCGGTGGCTGGCACGATCCGGACCGTTTCCCGGGCGGGCCGGCAGACGCTCTGGGTCGAGCGGCGCACAGGGCCCGGTGGGGATCGGCTGCAGATCGGTGGGGACATCCCGCTCGGCGAGGATGAGCGGGTCTATCGCGCCATGTCCGATCCCTTGCGCGGCGCGGGCCTGCTGCTGAAGGAGACGCTGCGCGAGATCGGCATCCGGGTCGAGGGTCCGGTGGCGGTGAGCGATGGGCCTGCGCCTCCGGGTCCGCGCGTACTGGCCGCAGTGGAAGGCCTGCCCGTCGCGGAGCAGCTCTGGCGCATGCTGCAGTACTCGAACAACTACATTGCCGATGTGCTGACTCTCGATATGGGCGCGCAACCCGGCCGCCCGGATACGCTGGTTTCCGCCAGCCAGCGGTTGTCGGACTTCATGTTCAGGGTGCAGCGCTGGGATCCGCCGGCGGTCCGTGCGCCTCCGCTGTACAGCGGCAGCGGTCTCAGCACGGACAACCGGCTGTCGGCCAACGACCTGGCGAACCTGCTGAGCTACGAGTACCACGACGCCGGACATTTCCCCGCGTTCTACGGCGGGCTGGTGGTGCCGCGTGATGCGCCGTTCGCGTTTCTGCGCCAGGGTGATGCCGCGTGGCTCGACCGGGTGGCGATCAAGACCGGGACGCTCGACGACCCGAGGTCGGTGTGCGGCATCGCCGGCTACCTGCGCAAACGCGATGGCGGCTGGATCGCCTTTGCCGCCATCGTCAACGGCGGTCCGCGGTTCAAACATGTGCCGCTGTACGAAGCGATCGGCGCGGAGCGGCACGACATCGAGGCGCTGGCGCGACGGTACTGAGCGGCGTTGTCTGGCGCCCTGCGCCGTGGCACGCCGGATCGCCAGCCGGAAGGACAAGGGGGGCGGCAGGCACGGTCGAGGCCTCGAGAGCGGTCTCGAGTGATCGGAGGGCAGGTTGTCGCGACTCGTCCCACGACAGGAACCATCGAAGGCCGATCACTGGGGCGAACGCATGCCGCGCACCGTTGGCTTGCGCAGCGCGGTGGCCGTGGTGGTGGGCGTGACGGTCGGCAGCGGCATTTTCCGCGTGCCCGCCACGGTGGCGGGATTTCTGCCGTCGCCCGGCCCGGCGATGCTGTGCTGGCTGATCGGCGGGCTGGTGGCCCTGGCGGGCGCGCTGTCGGTCGCGGAGCTGGCGGCGGCACTGCCCCGCTCGGGCGGAATGTTCGCCTACCTGCTGGAAGCGTACGGAAGTCTGCCGGCGTTCCTGTTCGGCTGGACGGAGCTGACGGTCATCCGCGCCTCGGCGCTCGGCGCCACGTCGATGATCTTCGCCGAGTATCTGGGCTATTTCGTTCCGCTCCGTTCTACGCAGGTGCATCAGGTCGCCGCCGTCGCCATCCTGGCGGTCGGTGCCCTCAACTACATCGGCGTGCGCCGGGCAGTCGCGGTTCTCGCGCCGGCGAGCGCCGCCAAGTACGCCGCTCTGCTGGCGCTCGGTCTGCTGGCCTTCACCGCCGTGTCGGGCGGATCGGCGCAGCACCGGATCCTGTGGCAGGGTGGCGCGCAGGTTTCGGTGATGGCCACCGCGCTCGTGCCGATCATGTGGACATACGATGGCTGGGCCGATGTGTCCTTCATGGGAGGCGAGATCGCCCGGCCGCAGCGCACCTTGCCACTGGCTCTGATCCTCGGCACCGGCTGTGTCATGCTGGTGTACCTGGTGGTCAATCTCGGGCTCTGGTACGCGCTGCCGGCCACCGAGATCGCGCGCGCGCCGCTGGTCGCGACCGCCGCGGCGACGCGCATCCCGGTGCTCGGCGGTGCCGGAGCCGCGGTCATCACCGCCGTGGTGCTGCTCTCGACGCTGAGCGGCCTGCATGCCTCGCTGATGACCGGTTCGCGCGTGCTGTTCGCCATGGGCGATCGCGGGCTGTTGTTCCGAACCGTGGGCAAGGTCTCGCCCCGGTTCCAGAGTCCCTCGGTCGCCATCTGGCTGTCGACGGGGCTGGGGGCGGCCTACGTGCTGCAGAGTGGTTTTGCGCAGCTCGCCGACCGTTTCGTGCTCGGGCTCTGGCCGTTCTATGTGCTCACCGTCGCAGGGGTGTATGTGCTGCGGCGCAAGCGGCCGGATCTGCCCCGGCCCTACCGGACCTGGGGTTACCCGCTGGTGCCGGCGCTGTTTGTGCTCGCGTCGATCGGCATGCTCGGCAACTCCCTGGTCACCGACCCGAAAGATACCGGCATCACGGTGCTCGTCATCGTGGCCGGAGTGCCGGTCTTCTGCCTGTGGAGGGCGTTCACGGCCCGCTCGGCGGCTGCGGCGTGATCTCGCGCTGGCCGGGCTCCTCGTCGAGCTTGTCGCCGAGCAGACGACGTACGCTCACGTAGCACAGCGGGATCAGCAGAACACCGAGCACCACGGCGGTGAGCATGCCGCCGACGACACAGGTGCCAATGTCATGACGCGCATTCGCGCCGGCGCCGGTGGAAACCACCAGCGGAAACACGCCCAGGATGAAGGCGAAGGACGTCATGATGATCGGACGGAAACGCAGCCGCGCAGCCTCGAGCACCGCCTTGTGCAGACTGAGACCATTGCGCTGGCCGGTGACCGCGAATTCCACGATCAGGATGGCGTTCTTGGCGGTCAGACCGATGATGGTCACCAGGCCGATCTTGAAGAACACGTCGTCCGTGAGCCCGCGCAGGCTGGTCGCGATGGCGCTGCCGATGATCCCGATCGGCACCGCGAGCAGCACCGAGGCCGGAATGCTCCAGCTCTCATAGAGCGCGGCGAGCGCCAGGTACACCACCAGAATCGACAGAGTGAAGAGCATGGGCGCCTGGGCGCGGGAACTGATCTCCTGCAGCGATTGGCCCGCCCAGTCATAGCCGAATCCATGCGGCAGGTAGCGGCTGACGAGCCGCTGCATCGCGCTCATCGCCTGTCCGGAACTGTAACCGGGGGCCGCCGAGCCGACGATCTCCACCGCCGGATACGCATCGTACCCGGTCAGCTCCGGCGCGGCCGTTTCCCACTGGGCGTGCACGAAGTCCGACAGCGGCACCATCGCGGCGCCCGCACCGCCGGCGCCGCCTGTGGCACCCACATAGAACTGCTGCAGATTCTCGGGGCTCATCCGGTACGGCGCCGCGGCCTGCACCAGCACCTGTTCCACGCGGCCGTCGTAGATGAACTGGTTGGCAAACACCGGGGCGAGCATCAGCTGCAGCGATTGGTAAGCCTGCTCGGGCGAGACGCCCATCGACTCCGCCTGGACACGATCGACGTGCAGCATCAGCTCGGGCTGAGCCGCGAGGCCGTTCACGCGCACATTGTAGAGCGCGGGGTCATGGGCTGCCTTGGCGAGCAGCGTATGGACCGCGGAGTTGAGCGCCGCGCGCCCGAGTCCCGCGCGGTCCTCCAGGTAGAAGTCGAACCCGCCGAACTGACCCAGTCCCATGATCGTCGGCTTGTTGAGCACGAAGATGCGCGCATCGTGGATCCGCTGATGAACCGTCCGGTTCGCCCAGCGGATGAACTGGGAGGCCGTCTGGCGACGCTGGCCCCACGGAACGAGGTGAATGTAGGCCCGGCCGGCGCTCTCGGCATTGCCGGAGAAACTGCTGCCGGAAATCTGGAAGACATCGTGCACGGCCGGATCTTTGATCAGGATCCGGTAGAAGTGGTGCAACACCGCCTCGGTACGCTGCAGGGACGCCCCCGGGGGTAGTTCGACGTTTGCGAGGACGTCGCTCTGGTCCTCCTCGGGCACGAAGCTGCCGGGCAGCCGGGCGAGCAGGAACATCCCGAGCGCCACGACCACCGCGAAGGCCGTCATCCACCGGGGCAGGTGCGCGACGGATTCGAATACCCGACGCACATAAGCGCCGCGCGTGCTCTCGAAGGCGCGGTTGAACGCCCGGAAGATCACGTTCGCCTTCAGGTGTTCCGGGCGCATCAGCGAGGCACACAGCGCCGGTGAGAACGACAT
This sequence comes from Pseudomonadota bacterium, assembly GCA_021817875.1. Next base: position 33,920 of record JAKAFQ010000002.1, on the reverse strand, counting down.
CGCCAGCAGGGCCGAGAACACCATCGAGATCGAGAGGGTGAGCGCAAACTGGCGGTAGATCACCCCGGTGCTGCCGGTCTGCAGGGCGCTCGGGATGAACACCGCGGCGAGCACCAGGGTGATCGCCACGATGGCGCCGGTGATCTGGTGCATGGCCTTGCGCGCGGCCTCCTTGGCTGGCAGATGCTCCTCGCGCATGATGCGCTCGACGGCCTCGACGACCACGATGGCGTCATCGACCAGAATGCCGATGGCGAGCACCATGGCGAACAGGGTGAGCTGGTTGATCGAGTAACCTAGGGCGTACATGCCGATCAGCGCGCCGGCGAGCGCCGTCGGAACGACCAGCATCGGGATCAGGGTCGTGCGGAAGCTCTGCAGGAACACCAGCATGACGATGAAGACGAGCACGAACGCCTCGGCGATCGTGATCAGTACGTCCTTGATCGATGCTTTGATGAAGATGGTGGAGTCGACCGGCGCGAACCAGCTGACCCCGGGCGGGAAGGTCTTCTGCAGCTGGCGCATCCGCGCTTTGACCCGCTTCATCACCTGCAGGCTGTTGGCGTCCGGCAGCAACTGAATGCCGAAGGCCGCCACCGGGGTCCTGTTCACCGTGGCGACGAACCCGTAGTCCTGCAGGCCGAGCTGCACCTGGGCCACGTTCCTCAAGTGCACCGAGGTGCCGTCGGGATTGGTCCGCAGCAGGATGTCGCCGAATTGCCGGGGCGAATCGAACCATCCCTGGGTCGAGACCGTGGCCATGCTCTGCTGGCCCGGCACGGCGGGCGCCGCGCCGATCGATCCGGCGGCGACCTGGATGTTCTGCCCCTGGATCGCCTGCAGCACCGTCGCGGCGGACAGGCCGTAGGCGTGCAGCTCGTTCGGATTCAGCCAGATCCGCATGGCGTAGTCGGAGCCGAACAGGGTCGCCGAGCCGACGCCCCGGATGCGCTCGATCTGATCGAGAATATGGGCAGCGACCCAGTGATTGAGCGCTGCCCTGTCCGGGCCTCCCGGACCGGAACGTAGCGCGATCGCCCCGAGGAATCCGGCGCTCGACTGGTTGACCTGGATTCCCTGCTGGGTCACTTCGGTGGGCAGCAGCGGTTCGGCGAGCGACACCCGGTTCTGCGTCTGCACCTGGGCGATCGCCGGGTTGGTCCCGGTGGCGAAGGTGAGGGTGATCTGCGACTGTCCGTAGCTCGATTGCGAGGTGAAATACAGCAGATTGTCGATGCCGGTCAGATCCTGCTCGATGACCCGGGTGACCGTTGACTCGACCGTGCTCGCGTTCGCACCCGGGTAGTTCGCGGTAATGGTCACCTGGGGCGGGGCGACCACCGGGTAGGAATCCGTGGGCAGGCGGCTCAGCGCGATGCCGCCGCCGAGCAGGATCAGCAGAGCGATGACCCAGGCGAAGACCGGGCGATCGATGAAAAATTGCGGCACGCGCGGCTCCTAACGGCCCACCGCGGCGGTGCCCTGAGCGGCCCGCGGGGAGACTTTGCCGCCGGGCCGCGCGCTTTGGATTCCGGAGACGATGACTCGCTCGCCGTTGACGAGGCCACGCGAGATGATCCAGTCATCCCCGCTCGTGCCCTCCGTGTACACGTTCTTCCTGACGACCGTGTCCCCGGGAGAGACCGTCAGGACGTACGGGTCGCCGGCCGCATTGCGCTGCAGCGCCGCCTGTGGCACCAGAAAAGCCCGGTTCGCGGTGCCGACCGAGAGGCGCACATCGACGAACATTCCCGGCAGCAGCCGGTGATCGGCGTTGGGCAGGAGGCCGCGCAGGGCGATCGTGCCGGTGGCCGGATCGACGGTGGCGGCGCGGAAATCGAGCGTGCCGGGTTGGCCATAGGGTTGGCCGCTCGGCAACGTCAAACGCACCTCGGCGTGCGGGCCTGCGGGCGTGATCAGCCCGGACTCGACGTCCGCCGTGAGCTGCTCCTGCTGGGCGGCCGGTTCGTCGAAGTTGACATAAATGGGATTGATCTGGTCGACCGTGGCGAGCAGTGTCGCGGTGCCCTGGCCGACCAGCGCGCCCTCGGTGACCTGCTGTTCCCCGGCAATGCCGGCGATCGGCGAGGTCACATCGGTGTAACCGAGATTGATGCGCGCCATCTCGACATTGGCCTTGGCCTGCTTGACGGCTGCGGCCGTGGAGCGCTCGGCCGCTTCGTCGGTGTCGAGCTGCGCCTCCGAGACAAGGTGGCTGCCGATGAGCGCGCGGTCACGCTGGGCGGTCACGTGCGCGTTGGTCGCGTTGGCCTTCGCCTGGGCCAGCGCCGCCAGCGCCGCGTCGAGCGCCGCCTGGTAAGGCGCGGGGTCGATCTCGAACAACGGCTGGCCGGCTTTGACTTCGGTGCCTTCCCGGTACCACCGCTTGAGAAGCACCCCAGGCACTCGGGCGAGCACGTTGGCCTCGCGGTACGCCGACAGACGTCCCGTGAACTCGCGCACCAGTGGAAGCTGTTGCGGATGCACGGTCATCACGGTCACCCGTGGAGGGACGGCCGCCGTCCTCGGCGCACGCGAGCCGCAGCCCGCCAGCAGCACCACCGCCGCCAGCAGCGCAGCGAGTCTCATCCAACGGTCAGGGGCTCGGGTCTGAAATCTTGACATTTCTTGACAAACACGGCGGAACAGGTGAGAAATAGCCGGAGGTAAATCGCTGCCATGACAGTAGTCTGCAAGGCAGCAATCGCCGCAGCAGCCATCTTAACGGCAGGACCGCACAGAAGCCACTGCATGCTCGATAGACCGAAAGCCTTGCGCGACGACTCCCGCCCCGTGGCGAGGCACGGATCGAAGCTGCGGCGCACGCCCGGGCCGAACCCGCCGCCGCAAGAGCTCGGGGTGCGCACGCTCCTCACCCGGGCGAGGGGCTCGGTGCTCTCGAGCCTCGATACGGAGCTCGAGCGTTACGGCGTGACGGGCGCGCAGTTCGAAGTGCTGAAGAATCTGTACCGCAACACCGTCGAGACGGGCGCCAGCCTGTGCCGGGCCCTGCACTACGACACCGGCTCGATGACGCGCATGCTCGACCGGCTGCAGGACAAGGGGCTGGTGCGCCGCGAACGCGATGCCCGGGACCGGCGTGTCGTGCTGCTGCGCCTGACCGAAACCGGGGAGCGTCTGCTGCCGCGGATCCGACCCGCGGCGCGGCGCGCTCTGCGCCGGCACCTGGCCGGCTTCGCGCCCCGGGAAATCGAGCGCCTGAAGGATTATCTCGGTCGGATCATCGGCAGCGGCCGGTGTCAGAACGGCGGGCCGGCGCCGGCGGACGTCGCTCCGGCAAGATCAAAAGTCCGAGGCGCACGCTGAGGCGCGCCGGTCCGCCTGGGCGCAGCGAGCGGACCCCGGGGGATCGCTCCCGGCGCGGGTCGCCACGGGGAGCCGGCCGCCCCGACCGAAAACCGTGTCAGGCGATCAGGGCCTGCGGATCCTGGCCGGTGTCGCGTTGCGCGCGCCGCCGTTCCTGGTCGGTCAGGTGACGCTTGCGGATGCGGATCGAGGCGGGCGTCACTTCGACCAGCTCGTCATCCGCGATGAACTCCACCGCGTATTCCAGAGTCAGCGCAATCGGCGGCGTCAGCAGGATGGCGTCGTCCTTGCCGGCGGCGCGGATGTTGGTCAGCTTCTTGGTCTTGATGGGGTTCACCACCAGGTCGTTGTCGCGGCTGTGGATGCCGATGATCATGCCCTCGTAGAGCTTCTCGCCCGGGGCGACGAACAGCCGGCCGCGCTCCTGCAGGTTGAACAGCGCATAGGCGACCGCCTCGCCCTGCTCATTGCTCACCAACACGCCGTTGCGCCGGTCCGGAATCTCGCCCTTGACGGCCGCGAAGCCGTCGAAGATGTGGCTCATCAGGCCGGTGCCGCGCGTGAGAGTCAGGAACTCGCCCTGGAATCCGATCAGGCCGCGAGCGGGCACCCGGTACTCGAGACGCGCCCGGCCGTTGCCATCGACCGCCATGTCGGTGAGTTCCGCGCGGCGGCGGCCCAACGCCTCCATCACCGCGCCCTGGTGTGAGTCCTCCACATCGACGGTGAGAGCCTCGTATGGCTCGTGCACCTCGCCGTTGACCATCCTGGTCAGCACCTGTGGGCGCGAGACCGCGAGCTCATAGCCCTCGCGGCGCATGTTCTCGATGAGGATGGTCAGATGCAGCTCGCCCCGGCCGCAGACGCGGAAGGCGTCCGGTGAGTCGGTGTCCTCGACCCGCAGCGCCACGTTGCTCTGCAGCTCACGCTGCAGCCGCTCGCGCAGCTGACGGCTGGTGACGAACTTGCCTTCCCGACCGGCGAACGGCGAGGTATTGACCTGGAAGAGCATGGCGAGCGTCGGCTCGTCCACACGGATCGGCGCCAGCCCCTCGGGGAATTCACTGTCGCAGACGGTCACGCCGATGTTGACGGCCTCGATGCCGGTCACGGCGACGATGTCGCCCGCGCCGGCCTCGTCCACCGGATGACGCTGCAGCCCGGTGAAGGTGAGCACCTGGGCGATCTTCGCGGTGCCGCGCTCCTCCTCGCCGTAGCGCAGCGCGACGCTCTGACCGGGGCGGACCGAGCCACGGCGGATGCGTCCGATGCCGATGCGGCCCACGTAGCTGTTGTAGTCGAGCGTCGAGATCTGCAGCTGCAGCGGGCGATGGCTCTCGGCGGCCGGCGGCGGCACGTGCTCGAGTATGGCCTCGAACAACACCGCCATGTCCGGTCCCGGCGCCTCGTGGTCCCGGCCGGCCCAGCCCTGCAGCGCCGAGGCGTAGATCACCGGGAAGTCGAGCTGCGCGTCGCTGGCACCGAGCTTGTCGAAAAGTTCGAAGGTCTGGTCGACGACCCAGTGGGGACGTGCGCCCGGGCGGTCGACCTTGTTGACGACCACGATGGCCTTCAGGCCGAGCGAGAGCGCCTTGCGGGTGACGAAGCGGGTCTGGGGCATCGGCCCATCGACGGCATCGACCACCAGCAGCACCCCGTCCACCATGGACAGTACGCGCTCGACCTCTCCGCCGAAGTCCGCATGGCCCGGCGTGTCGACGATGTTGATGCGGGTGCCGTGGTACTCGATCGCGCAGTTCTTGGCCAGGATCGTGATGCCGCGCTCACGCTCCAGGTCGTTGGAGTCCATGATGCGCTCGGCGAGCTTTTCATGGGCCGCGAAGGTGCCGGATTGCTTCAGCAGGCAGTCGACCAGGGTCGTCTTGCCGTGATCGACGTGGGCAATGATGGCGATGTTGCGAATGGGCTGGTTCATGTGGGACGCGGGGCCGGCATCACCGGCTGGCAAAGACTTCGAACTATAGCAGATTTTTATGGAACTGCCTGGGGAGGTGTGGTGTGGTCCTTCCAGCGCCCGGGAATTCCGTGCCGGCGAGCTTTGCGGCACGCCGCGCGGGTAAACGGCGAACCCGGGCCGCAACCGCGTACGGACGACCGCCGGGCCGCCGAGCAGGGTGCGTTCGCGGCGCCGGGGACGCGACCGTGGCCTTGGAATCGGCACGTCATGCCCCCACATCGACTCTCTGATGTCCATCGCCGCACGTGCCCGCCGCGAGGCGCTCCCCGCGCCTCCTTCAGAGCCTCTGACGCTGCGCGGCTTCCTGGGTGTGTTCCGTTACAGCCGCCGTGCCATCGAGCTGGTCTGGCGCACCAACCGCTCGCTCACCGTCTCGTTCGCCGCGCTGACGCTCGTGGCCGGCGCCGTGCCGGCTTCAGTCGCCTACGTCGGATCGCTGATCGTCGATGGGGTCGTCGCCGCGATGCGCGGCGGCGGACTCGGTACCTCACGGGTGATCGAGCTCGTAGTCCTCGAGGGCGCTCTGGTTGCCGCGATCGCCGCGGCTCAGCGCGGCCTGTCGCTGGCGCAGTCGCTGCTGCGCGTGCAGCTCGGACAGCGCATCAACGAGATGATCCTCGAGAAGGCACTGACGCTCGAGCTGCGGCACTTCGAGGACTCGGAATTCTACGACAAGCTGACCCGGGCGCGCCGCGAAGCCTCGAGTCGGCCTCTGAGCCTGGTGACCCGGACGTTCGGACTGGCACAGAATGCGATTTCCCTGGTGAGCTATGCGGCGCTGCTGGCGCGCTTCTCGCCCTGGGCGGTCATCGTGCTGCTGCTCGCCGGCCTGCCGGCGTTCGTCGCCGAGGCGAAGTTCTCCGGCGATGCGTTCCGGCTGTTCCGCTGGCGCTCGCCTGAAACGCGGATGCAGAACTATCTCGAGACCGTGCTCGCCCGCGAGGACTACGCCAAGGAAATCAAGCTGTATGGTCTCGGGCCGAAACTGCTGGACCGGTACCGCGACATCTTCCACCGCTTGTACCGCGCCGATCGCACGCTGACCCTGCGCCGCGACGCGTGGGGGTTCGCTCTCGGGCTCGTCGCGACGCTGACGCTCTACGGCGCGTATGCCTGGATCGCCCTCAGCACCATCAGGCGGATGATCACCCTCGGCCAGATGACGATGTATCTGGCGCTGTTCCGCCAGGGGCAGTCGGCAGTCTCGGCAATCCTTTCGGCCGTGGGCGGCATGTATGAGGACAATCTCTATCTCTCGACGCTGTACGAGTTTCTCGAGACGCCGGTCGCGGCGCCCTCCGGCACGCTGAGCCGCGGCCCCGACCCGCAGGACGGCATTCGCTTCGAGGATGTCAGTTTTGTCTACCCGGGCGCTCAGGGCCCCGCGCTCGAGCACGTGACGCTGCACCTGCAACCCGGCGCCAGCCTGGCGCTGGTCGGGGAGAACGGCTCGGGCAAGACGACGCTGATCAAACTGCTGACACGCCTGTATGCCCCGACGAGTGGCCGGATCCTGCTCGACGGCCGCGACCTCGCCGATTGGGACGAGCAGGCGCTGCGCGGACGGATCGGAGTCATTTTCCAGGACTTCGCCCGCTATCAGATGCCGGTCGGAGAGAACATCGGCGCGGGCGATGAGCGCCACTTCGAAGACGAGGCGCGCTGGCAGGAGGCCGCCCGCAAGGGCCGCGCAGACCGCTTCATCGAGACGCTGCCGGCGGGCTATCACACCCAGCTCGGCAAGTGGTTCCAGAATGGGCGCGAGCTCTCCGGGGGACAATGGCAGAAGGTGGCGCTGTCGCGCGCTTTCATGCGCACCCAGGCGGATGTCCTGGTGCTCGATGAGCCGACCGCCGCGATGGATGCGCAGGCGGAGGCCGAGGTGTTCGAGCGCTTCCGCCAGATCGCGCGTGAGCGCATCACCATCCTCATCTCGCATCGCTTCTCCACGGTGCGCATGGCCGATCAGATCGTGGTGCTCGACCACGGCCGCATCCTGGAACGCGGCAGTCACGAGCAGCTCATGCGCCATGACGGCATCTACGCGCGGCTGTTCACGCTGCAGGCGCGCGGTTACCGGTGAAACTGTCGAGGTCCCGCAGCGCGCAGGGTTCATTGCGCAGATTCGCGCGCCGGCTCGCGTGAGATGGGCGGATCCGGCCGCCTGCGCCGCATGCGGTACGCCTGCAATAGCACGGAGCGCTTGAACGGTCGGAATGTCAGCCTCGTCCGGTTCCGTTTCGAACGCCTCTCGAGCGGCGTCCGGGAACAGATCTGGTGTCTGCTGTACACTCGTTCGATAGGAATGGCACCCACGTATGGCCATGGGCCTCCTCGCATCGATATGGCGCCAGCTGTGGATGACCCGACTGTTTTCGTCTCGATCCATCCTGACCAGTTGAACCCTGCTCTCGGGAAGATGCTGATCCGCCCTGCCATGTTCCGGATCGCTGCCCGGATCAGGGACGGTGCATGTGCCGCCGATGATGAATGGTTTGAACCACCGGGCGAGGTCTGCGGAGCGCAGGCAGCGCACCGGCTGGCGGTGCGGTCCGTGCCGGCTGCCCGGCGAACGTTGGAGAGATCGCAATCATGAGCGTCAAGGCGTGCGATGCGCTGATCATCGGCGGCGGTCACAACGGTCTGGTCTGTGCCGCGTACCTGGCGCAGGCGGGGCTGAAGGTAACTGTGCTCGAGCGGCGCGGGATCGTGGGCGGGGCGGCCGTCACCGAAGAATTTCATCCCGGATTTCGCAACTCGGTGGCGTCCTACACCGTCTCGCTGCTCAATCCCAAGGTCATCCGCGATCTGAATCTGCCGGCGCATGGCCTGCGCATCGTCGAGCGAAAGATGGCGAATTTTCTCCCCACCGCGGACGGGCGTTACCTGTGCAGCGGCGACGGCCGAACGCGCGGTGAAGTGGCGAAATTCTCGGTGGCGGATGCCGAGCGTCTCGATGCCTACGGTGCCCGGCTGGAGGCGATCGCGGACGTCCTGCGCAGCCTGGTCCTCGAAACTCCGCCTAACGTCGTGCAAGAAAGCTGGTTCAGGGCGTTGCCGGAGCTGTTGCGCGCCAGGCGTGTCGGCTCGCGGATCACTCGGCTCGACATGAGTCAGCGCCGCGAGCTGCTCAAGCTGTTCGCCGCCTCCGCCGGAGAGTATCTCGAGGGTTGGTTCGAGAGCGATCCGATCAAGGCGGTGTACGGTTTCGACGGTATCGTCGGCAATTATGCCAGTCCCTATTCGCCGGGCTCGGCGTATGTGCTGTTGCACCATTGCTTCGGCGAAGTGAACGGCAGGAAAGGCGCGTGGGGCCATGCTCTCGGCGGCATGGGCGCGATCACCCAGGCGATGGCGAAATCGGCCGCGGCCCGAGGCGCGGACATCCGGGTGGGCTGCGCGGTGCGCCAGGTGCTCATCGAGCGTGGCCGTGCAGTCGGAGTGCTCACGGAATCGGGGGAACGGATGCGTGCCGCGGCGGTCGTGTCCAATCTCAATCCGAAGCTGCTGTATCTGCAGCTGATCGAGGCCGCGGAGCTGCCCAGGGATTTTCGCGAACGCATTGCACGCTGGCGCTGCGGCTCCGGGACGTTCCGGATGAACGTGGCACTCTCGGAACTCCCGGACTTTACGTGTCTGCCGGGTCGGTCTGCCGCGGATCACCACACCGCGGGCATCATTCTGGCGCCCACCCTGGGGTACATGGAAAAGGCGTATTTCGATGCCCGCACCTACGGCTGGTCCCGGCAGCCGATCGTCGAACTGCTGATTCCTTCCACCCTCGACGACAGTCTCGCGCCACCGGGCCAACACGTGGCGAGCCTGTTCTGCCAGCACGTCGCCCCGCAGCTGCCCAACGGTGAATCCTGGGATGCGCACCGGGAAAGTGTCGCGGACCTGATGATCGAGACGGTCAACCGCTACGCACCGAACTTCAAGGCCGCGGTGCTCGGGCGACAGATCATGAGTCCACTCGATCTTGAGCGTACTTTCGGCCTGATCGGTGGGGACATCCTGCACGGGGCGCTGCAGCTCGATCAGATGTTCTCCGCCCGGCCGCTGCTCGGGCATGGCAATTATCGCGGCCCGTTGCCGGGTCTGTACATGTGCGGATCGGGTACGCATCCCGGCGGCGGCGTGACCGGGGCGCCGGGGCACAACGCGGCGCGGGAGATTCTTGCGGACTTCCGCCGACGTCGTTTGCGCCGATTGGGGTGACGGCCCGCTTTGCTTCGGAACCTGCGCAGAGGCGGCTCGAGTTGACCGTGCGCGCAGCCCGACTGCTGCTGGGACGCACGCGCAACGGTCTGCTCCCCGCTCGGACGCTGTTCAACTGGTCGCTGTGCCGGCGACGGTGGCCATCGCGGCCAAGATTGCAGGGCCCTGAGCGGCACCGATCAGTCCCGTGCCGGCGGGCGAGCCCCGCCCGATGCGCCGGCGGGCTCAGTCCGGCATCAGCACCAGCGCGGACAGCGGCGGCAGATGCAGGGTGAGCGAATGGGGACGACCGTGGCAGGGCAGATCGAGCGCCTGCGCGCCACCGAGATTGCCGCTGCCGCTGCCGCCGTATTCGGCGGCATCGCTGTTCAGACGCTCGACCCAGTGGCCGCCGACCGGAACGCCGACCCGATACTCTGCGCGCGGCACGGGCGTGAAGTTGCAGGCAACCAGCACCCAGGACGTGGTGCCGCGACCCCGGCGCAGGTACACGATGACGCTCTCATCGGCGTTGTCGCAGTCGACCCATTCGAAGCCCTCGGGACTGAAGTCGAGCTGGTACAGCGCCGGTGTCGATCGGTACAGGCTATTGAGGTCCCGGACCCATCGGCGCAGTCCCGCATGCGGCGCAGCCTCGAGCAGCTGCCACTGCAGGCTTCCCTCGTGCCGCCACTCGTCGCGCTGCCCGAACTCCCCGCCCATGAACAGCAGCTTCTTGCCCGGATGGGTCCAGTGGTAGCCGTACAGCAGGCGCAGGTTCGCGAAGCGCTGCCACTCGTCGCCCGCCATCTTGCCGAGCAGCGAGCCCTTGCCGTGCACCACCTCGTCGTGCGACAGCGGCAGCACGAAATTCTCATTGAAGGCGTACCAGAGGCTGAAGGTGATCTGACTGTAGTGATACTTGCGGTGCACCGGATCGGTCGCGAGGTACTTCAGCGTGTCGTGCATCCAGCCCATGTTCCATTTCATGCCGAAGCCGAGTCCGCCCAGGTGGACCGGCCGCGAGACCATGGGCCAGGCGGTCGACTCCTCGGCGATGGTCTGGGTGTCGGGGTGATCGCGGTAGGCCGCGAGGTTGAGTTGCTTCAGAAACTCCACCGCCTCCAGGTTCTCGTTGCCGCCATGACGGTTGGGGATCCATTCACCGCCGCGCCGCGCGTAGTCCAGGTAGAGCATCGAGGCCACCGCGTCGACGCGCAACGCATCGGCGTGGTAGGTCTTCAGCCAGAACAGCGCGCTGCTCAGCAGGAAGTTGCGCACCTCGGCGCGGCCGTAGTTGAAGATCGCGCTGTTCCAGTCGGGGTGATGACCCTGGCGTGGATCGGCGTGCTCATACAGGTGAGTGCCGTCGAAGAAGGCGAGTCCGTGCTGATCGGACGGGAAATGCGACGGCACCCAGTCGAGGATCACGCCGATGCCGCGCTGGTGCAGATGATCGACCAGGTACATGAAATCCTGGGGCGTGCCGTAGCGGGCGGTGGGAGCGAAAAAGCCGGTGACCTGATAGCCCCAGGAGCCGTAGAAAGGATGCTCCATGACGGGCAGCAGCTCGACATGGGTGAAGCCCATGTCGGTGACATAATCGGCCAGCACGGGCGCGAGCTGCCGGTAGGTGAGCGGACGGTTGCCTTCCTGAGGTACACGCATGAACGAGCCGAGGTGCAGCTCGTAGATCGACCAGGGCGCATTCAGGGCATTGCTCCGGGCGCGGGACTCGAGCCACGCGCCATCGGCCCAGTCGTAGGCGAGATCCCACACGACCGAGGCGGTGCGCGGCGGCGGCTCGCAGTAAAAGGCGAACGGATCGCTCTTGTCGACGCTGTAGCCCCGATGCCGTGAGACTATGTGATACTTGTAGAGCGTGCCGGGCCCGAGCCCGGGGACGAATGCTTCCCAGATCCCCGAGGAGTCCTGGCGCGGCGCCAGGCGGTGGGCGCTGGCGTCCCAGCCGTTGAAATCACCGATCACCGACACCGAGGCGGCATTCGGCGCCCACATCGCGAAGCCGGTGCCGGCCGGGCGGTGCGCCTGGGCCGGCAGCAGATGGGCGCCGAGTTTTTCGTAGGCGCGCCCGTGGGTGCCCTCGCGAAAGAGATAAATGTCGTGTTCGGTCAGCAGCATCCGCGCAGTGTAGCAACTGCCTCCAAACCATGCCGAGACTGATGCCGACACCGATTGTCATCGGCCATCGCGGCGCGAGCGGCTACCTGCCGGAGCACACCCTGGCCGCCTACCGCCTGGCGCTCGAGCAAGGGGCCGATGCCCTGGAGCCGGATCTGGTGATGACCCGAGACGGCGTGCTGGTGGCCCGCCACGAGAATGAGCTCGGCGGCACGACCGACGTGGCGCAGCATGCGCGCTTTGCGTCGCGGCGGACCACGAAGCGCATCGACGGCGTGGCGGTCACCGGCTGGTTCACGGAGGATTTCACGCTGCAGGAGCTGAAAACCCTGCGCGCGCGCGAGCGCATCCGGCATCTGAGGCCGGATAACAGCCGCTTCGACGGCTGTTACGAGATCGCCACCCTGGAGGAGATCCTCTCCCTTCGGGCGCAGTTCGAGTCGATGCGACGGGCCGGGGCGGCCGCGCGCGGCCTGCCGGCGCCTGCGCCGATCGGCCTGTGCCTCGAGATCAAGCATCCGGGCTACTTCGCCGCACACGGTCTGCCGATGGCGGAGCCGATCATGAACGTGTGCGAGCGCCATGGGTGCCGTGGACCGGAGGCCGGAGTGTTCCTGATGTCGTTCGAGACCGCCATCCTGAGAAATCTGAGCCGCATCAGCCGCTTGCCGCGGGTGCAGCTCATCGAGGCAGACGGTGCGCCGCCCGATTTCGCCGCGGCGGGCGACTCGCGCCGTTTCGCCGCTCTGGTCGAACCCGCCGGACTGGCGGAGATCGCCACCTATGCGTCAGCCATCGGGCCGGAAAAATCGCTGGTCATTCCGCGAAATCCGGACGAATCGCTTGCCGGGCCGACTTCGCTCGTCGCCGACGCGCATGCCGCGGGACTGCTGGTGCTGCCCTGGACCTTCCGTGCCGAGAATGCCTTTCTGCCCGCGCCATTGCGCTCTGGCGACCGTGCAGCGGAACACGGCGACCTGGGCGGTGAGCTCGCCCGCTTTCTCTCGGCGGCCATCGACGGGTTCTTCACCGATCAGCCCGATCTCGGTGTGCGTGCGCGCAATGCGTTCGTCGGCTCACTGAACTGTTGAGCTTCAGTCCAAGGTCTGGACACCGCCGAATGATGCGCGCCGATGCCAGACGATAACCGAGCGCAATGCCTTCGCCCGGGCGGCCGGGCACACGCCATCCGGAAAGGATGGATGCTTTATACTCGTCGGATTGAGAGAATGGCGCCCATGACCGAAATCGCTGATACGTTCGATTCTGCATTCACCAAGGCCGTCGATCTGGGCAATCGGATGGCGGATAAGGATCGTGATGCCGATCTGTGGGATATCGCCGACGGGTTGCTGGCGGGCGCTTTGCAGTACTGGCTGTATTCGCGTCAACCCTGCGGTGATCCGCGGTGCCAGGACTGTATGCCCATCAGTACGGCCGAGGGCCGCATGGCGGAGCTCAAGCGCCTGATCGAGCAGCTCGCCGCCGAGAGCGAGTACTTCCACACCCCGACCGATTCGAACGCGGGCCGCGCCTGAGCAGTGCGCCGGGCCTCGGGAGGGTCCGACCCGCGGCAGTGACCGGGAGGCGGCCCACAGGGGGGCACCTGAGGGATGCTGCGCAGCCGCTCAGCCAGAGTGGCCGAACGGGGTTCAATGTCCGGCCCGGGCCTCATCCAGGCCTTCGGCGGACCTTCTATGGGTCGGTGAGCAGCGCAGTCCAGTAAGATCACCGCTTCGCATCGCAGCAGGTGAGCCTGAGTGAGCCAGAGCGATCTCGAGCCGGGCAGATCCGGCAGCGCGCCGATCGAGGCCGAGGTGGTGATCATCGGCGCCGGACCGTGCGGTCTGTTCCAGGTCTTCGAGCTGGGGCTGCTCGGTATCAGCGCCCACGTCATCGATTCGCTCGCCCACCCGGGCGGGCAGTGCGCGGAGCTGTATCCCGAAAAGCCCATTTATGACATTCCGGCCCTGCCGGTGTGCGGCGCGCGGGAGCTGATCGAGCGCCTGATGGAACAGATCAGGCCCTTCAAGCCCCGATTCCATCTCGGTCAGGAGGTGAGCGAATTCACGCGGCGCGAAGACGGTCGATTTACGGTCGTGACTGCGGCGCACACCCGATTCAACGCCGGTGCCGTCGTGATCGCGGCGGGTGTCGGATCGTTTCAGCCGCGCCGGCTGGCGGTGGAGGGTGCCGACGCCTTCGAGGGGGGCGCCATTCAATACCGCGTCAGGGATGCCGCAGCGCTCGAGGGTAAGCGGCTCGTCATCTTCGGCGGAGGAGACTCCGCGCTCGATTGGACGTTGGAGCTGGTATCACGGGTCAGGAGTCTGACGCTGGTGCACCGGCGCGCCGAATTTCGCGCCGCGCCCGCCTCGGTCGCGAAGATGAGGGATCTGGTGGCTGCAGGGCGCATGCACTGCCATGAAGGGTTGGCGCATTCGCTGCTCCGTCAGGAGGCGACGCTGCGCGGCGTCAACATCACCACGCCCGCCGGGGTCCTGCCGATCGAGGCCGAGCAGCTGCTGGTATTCTTCGGGCTTCATCCGAAGCTCGGCCCGATCGCCGACTGGGGGCTCGAGCTGGAGAAAAAGGCCCTGAAGGTCGACACGGAGAAGTTCCAGACCAGCCTTCCGGGGGTGTTTGCCGTGGGCGACATCAATGCGTACCCGGGCAAGAAGAAGCTCATCCTTTCAGGCTTCCACGAGGCGGCGCTGGCCGCGTTCGCCATCCAGCAGCATCTGTACCCGCAGAAGCGCCAGTTCCTGCAGTACACCACCACCAGCCCCATCATGCACCAGCGTCTGGGCGTACCGGACTGAAGCCCTGAGCGCGTGCCAAGGAGACCGGATGGATCCCCGACTGGCAGACCTCATCAAGCTGCTTGATCTCGAGCCGCTCGAGGTGAATCTGTTCCGTGGCGAGAGCCGTGACATCGGCAGTCCGCAGGTCTTCGGCGGCCAGGTGCTCGGCCAGGCGCTTGCGGCCGCCACGGCGACCGTGGAAGGCCGGATCGTGCACTCACTGCACGCCTACTTCCTGCGCCGCGGCGATTGCAACGCACCGATCGTGTACCAGGTGGACCGCAGCCTCGATGGGCACTCGTTCTGCAATCGCCGGGTGGTGGCGATTCAGCACGGCGCATCCATTTTCAACATGGCGGCCTCCTTCCAATTGGAGGAGGAGGGCTTTGATCACCAGATCGAGATGCCCCCGGTGCCGGCACCGGAGATGCTGGCCGACTCGAGCCGACCGACACAGGCGACGCTCGCCTACCTGCCCGAGGGTGTACGGCGTTTCCTCGAACGCCCCCGGCCGTTCGAGTTTCGCCTGGTGCAGCCGATGGAATTACTCAGTCCGCGCAAGGCGCCGCCGGCGCGGCAGGTCTGGTTCCGGGCGGTGGACAGATTGCCGGACGACGAAGGGCTGCATCGCCGCCTGCTCGCCTATCTGTCGGATTACTTTCTGCTCGATACCGCGACGCTGCCCCATGGGCAGACATCGTTCAGCGGCCGGCTCTTCATGGCGAGCATCGATCACGCCATGTGGTTTCACCGCCCGCTGCGGGTCGACGAGTGGCTGCTCTACGCGGTGGAAAGTCCGAGCGCTTCCGGCGCGCGGGGGTTTGCACGCGCCGGGGTGTACTCGCGGGACGGGCGGCTCGTGGCGAGCACCGCACAGGAGGGATTGGTGCGGTTGCGCGCGGAGAGGCGCTAGCGCTTGGGTGGATCGGCAGGGCCGTTCCGGGGCGTCTCGACCGAGACGCCCCGGACCCGGATCAGGCGTGCCGCCCGGAACCGACCGCGCGCAGGGAGTGCAGGTCGCGGCCCGTGTGCGGCTTCAGTGCCCGCACGGCCAGCAGTCCGGCAAACGTCGCGGCATTGAAGCCCAGGACCTCGGCCAGAATGACCGGCGCGAAAGCCTGCTTCGTCATCGCGCCCGCGGCGATGCTGACGATCCAAAGCAAGGCTTCGAACACTGCGAAGGCGCTGAGGAATGCGCCGACTGCGCCGACGGCCGACGTGGTACGGCGGGCCACGGTGCCGGCCGCCCAGGTGGCTGCCAGGATGGCTGCCCCGATGGCAACCGCCCAGCCGAAACCGGCCAACCCTGCCGGGTAGTGCCAGGCGGTGAAACCGACCAGTTCATCGGTGAGCCATACGACGCTCACGAACAGCAGCGCTTCCCGGCGGCTCTGACGCAGGCCGCAGAGCGCTGCGAAGGCCACGAGCGGTACTTCGCAACCCAGGCCGAGGCTGAAAATCAGGCTGGCACCGACAAATGCCGCCAACCAGGCCAGACGGGTGCGCCAGGCCGCATGGGACGGATCGTATGTCTTCATGATGTCTCGCTCGTGTGTCATGTGTGGATTGCAGAAAGACGGAAATGCCGCACCGGGCCGGCCGATGCGCGCCCGGTCCGGCATGGGCTGGGACCCGCCAGGATGAACCTGACGACCGCCGGCTGGGTGGATTGAAACCGCATCGAACCCATCGCTCCATTCGAGCGCCCGTACACGGGCATGGCAACGTCGACCGATGAGAACGCGCCAGGGCTGGTTCCAGGTGCGCATCCGCGCGCTGACGCCGGTCCTGCCCTCACGGGTTTCGCATCGGTCTCAATGTCACCACTGCGAATGACCGCTCCGTATGGTGCGCCCCGCCCACCGGTTGGGTGACCGCACTGGCAGGTCTCCTGGCTTGCGGGTCATCGCCTTGCGCCCAGCCTTCCCGGTCTTCCCAGTGGCCATCAAGGACGCAGCCTCGCCGCTTACAGTTACGGGGGTAGCCACGGCATCGACTCGCTCCGAGTGTCACCGTGTTCCCTCTTGCCTCCCCGGCATCAACCGAGGAACCAGTACGCAGCCGGCAGTTTGTCGGTTTGGGCGCCGTGCGTCAAGATGGCGCGCGGCGCGCGGCCCAGGCCTCATCGGCGAGGTTCATGGCGGAATAGGTCACTGCCACCAGCATGAGCTGGATCAGCGCTTGTGACAGTAAGAGGCGCGATACCAGCCAGGGTGTGCCCAGATCAAAGACGGCGAGCAGCACAGCCATCAGGCGTATCGCCCGGGGCTCTCCCCGGTACCCGCCGCCGATCGGAAAGAAAATCCCGAAGCGCCCCGGGTTGCGGCGGAAATGCAGGCGCAGTGCGAGGGATATCGCGCCCGCTCCGAGGATCGTGGCGGCTGCGGCCTCGCGCCACGCCGCCGGGCCGAATCTCGCCCAGTACGCCCACCAGGGAATCGGCCAGGTGGCCAGTGCCAGCACGACCAGCAGGCCGGTGAGGGTACGCCGGTTCACGCGGGCAGCGGCGGTCCGGCGGCATTCGGCTGGCGCAGCACCTTGCCGGGGTTGAGGATGCCGTTGGGATCCAGGGTGTGCTTCAGCGATCTCATCAGGTCCAACTCCACCGGCTGCGCGTAACGTTCCAACTCCTCGACTTTCAGCCTGCCGATACCGTGCTCGGCGCTGAAACTGCCGCCGAAGTCGCGTACCAGATCGTGGATGGCGCGTTTGATCGCTGCGCCGCGCCCGAGAAACGCGCCGCCGTCGGCTCCGGGGGCCTGATTGAGATTGAAATGCAGGTTGCCGTCACCGACGTGTCCGTAGGCGATCAGCCTGCCATCCGGCACGTTCTGCGCCACCCAGCGTGCCGCGGACTCGATGAAATCGGCGATCGCGCCGACCGGCACCGAGATGTCGTGCTTGAGGCTGGCACCATCGAGCCGCTGCGCCTCGGGGATGGTTTCCCTCAGCTTCCAGAACCCGGCGCGTTCGCGCTCGTTGCGAGCGACCACGGCATCCAACACCAGGCCGTCTTCCAGGGCGCCGCCCAGGCATTCCGTCAGCATCGACTCGAGCGGGTCGGGCGCGCGGGACGAGCTGAGCTCGCACAGGACATACCACGGGTGCGGCGTGTCCAGAGGATCGCGTACTCCGGGTATATGCCGCGTGGTGAGTTCGACGGCGAGACGGGGCACGAGTTCGAAGGAACTGATCCGATCCCCGCTCGCGGCCCGCAGCCGGGCGAGCAGGCGCACGGCTGCGCGAGGCTCCGGCACGGCCGCAAAAGCGGTGGCCGAGGCACGGATCCTGGGAAACAGCTTGAGGCTCGCGGCGGTGATGATGCCGAGCGTGCCCTCCGCGCCGAGAAAAAGCGATTTGACGTCGTAGCCGGTATTGTCCTTGCGCAGGCCGGCGAGCGAGGACAACAGCCGGCCGTCGGCGAGCACCACCTCGAGGCCCAGTACCAGATCGCGCATCATGCCGTAGCGCAGCACGTGCACACCGCCGGCATTGGTCGAGAGATTGCCGCCGACCTGACAGCTGCCCTCGGACCCGAGGCTCAAGGGAAAGAAACGCTCGGCTTCGTCCGCCGCACGCTGCACGTCGGCGAGAATGCAGCCCGCTTCGGCGACCAGGGAGTCATTGAGCGGATCGACCTGCCGGATGCGGTTCAGACGGGCGAGCGACACCACGATCTGCGTGCCCGACTCATCCGGTGTGGCGCCGCCGCAGTAGCCGGTATTGCCCCCTTGAGGGACGACGCCCAGACGGCGCTCGTTGCAGAAGGCGAGCAGCCGGGAGACCTCAGCGACGCTGCGGGGTTGGACGACGGCGGCGCACCGGCCACGGTACAGCCGCCGGTGGTCGGTGAGAAGCGGCTCGACGGCGGGCCCGGTGAGCAGCCGGTCAGGGCCCAACAGCCGCTCGAGTTCGTCCGGAACACGCCGTTCCGGGGGCAGCGCTGCGCCGTTTCGCTCAGGATGCTTCATGCTCGGGAATATGCCTCAATGGGCCAGGGGTGCGAAACCGGCATCCCGCCGGCTCTCGGCTGCACTCAGTGGATTACCGCCCCCAGCAGGCGGCCGACGAGGAAGCTGACGACCCCGGCACCGCCACCGATCAGTACCATGCGCGCCCCGCCACGCAACGCATCCCGACCGGTAAACAGACTGATCGCGAGGCCCACGGCGAACAGCGTGAGAATGGTGAGTGCCACCTCGGCAATGAGATCCCTCGGCCGGGCGAGGCCGGCCAGAAACGGCAGCAGGGGGACGGCCGCCCCCAGCGCGAACGCGAGGAAGGATGCACTGGCCGCTCCCCACGGGGAGCCCAGCATCCCCGGGCTCAGACCGAGCTCTTCACGCGCCAGTACATCCAGCGCGTGCTCCGGCCGGTTGAGCAGGGCCTGGCTGACCTCGCGCGCCTGGGTGAGGTCCATGCCGCGGGCCTCGTAGATGAGTGCCAGCTCTTCGGCTTCCTCCTCGGGGTACTCGGCGATTTCCGCGCGCTCGAGCGCGATCTGGTACTCGTACATCTCGCGCTGGGAACGTACCGAGACGTACTCGCCGGCGCTCATGGACAGCGCACCGGCCAGCAGGCCCGCCAGGCCCGTAATCAGCACGAGCCGCGGCTCAGCGCCTGCCCCCGCGATGCCCATGACCAGGCTGGCATTGGAGATCAGCCCGTCGTTGATGCCGAACACGGTGGCCCGGAGATTGCCACCCAGGCCGTCGCGGTGACGCTGGCCGACGTCGGCGAGCGTCGTCGGCATGTCATGGCCGGCGACGGCCGGCCCGCTGTAGATCGACAGGCCGCGCAGCTTCATGGCCGCGAGAACGGACCGCATGGCGCGGGGCCCCAGCCACAAAACCAGCCGCGCCACGATGCGCGCCCGGGTCGAGGGCCGGAAGGTCTGACCCGGCAGCGGCTGCGCCACCTGTCGCCGCAGCGAGCTTTCCCACTTCGCCGCCTGTTCCTCGGCGGCCGCCGCGAGCTGGCCGAACAGCCGCTGCTTGCGAGGGTCGGGCTCTGCCGCGGCGACCTGGCGGTACAGCCAGGCGGACTCCTTCTCGTGATGCCAGCTGTCGAGGCTGCCGCTCATGCCGCGCCCGAATTCCCTTCGAGCGGATCGCGTGAGTGCTGCGGGCTCACCGGCAAGAGAAAGAGCGGACGAGCCTCAATATTCGTCCTCCTCCTCGTCCTCGTCCCAATCCTCGTCGTCGTCATCATCATCATCCTCGTCCTCATCCTCGTCCTCATCGTCCTCGTCTTCGTCCCAGTCGTCCTCCTCATCCTCTTCTTCGTCTTCCTCGGACCACCCCTCGGGTTCCTGAGTGGCTTCGAGGTCCATCTCGTGCCAGGTCTCGAGATCGATTTCTTCGATCTCGCCGTCGAGATGCTCGATCTCGACCAGCTCGGCGTCCTCGTCAACTTTGAGCACGCGGAAGGATTCTTCGTCTTCAAGGTTCTCGTACCACTGGCCGGGAACCGGTTCGTAATCTCTGCTCACCGATGCAGTCCTCTCACTGGGCAGCCGCGCAAGTGTAGGGGCTACGATGGCTGCGAGCAACGCGCCGAAGGCCGCGACAAATGCGTCGGAAGCGATTTCACTCGGCCCGCAACCTGTGCCTCGGCCTGCGGGCTCGAGCGCAAACGGCGCCCGTTTACCCCCGGATCACCCGCCGTGACGGTGGAGGGGTCGCGGCGCCGTACCGGTGGGGGGGGGCCGAACCCGCAGCCAGGATCGGATCGAGTGGCGTGTCCGGGCTGCGCTGGCCTCGCAGGTCCCCTCCCGGAGCGGCGCCGAAGCGCACGGGTCGCGAGATCGGACGGATTGCCCGGGGAGTGTGGCCGGAGCGGCATTTCGGCAGTCGCGTCCGCGCAGCCCCGGGCAGGAGGTGCTCTACGAGATCCCGCGGGCGGGAAAGGAAGCGCCCGCTCAGGTCACCACGACGGGCTGGTGGTGGGACCGGGAAAAGCACCGCCAAGCGGCGCCGCGCCGCACTGGGCGCGCTGCGCTGCGGCGACTGGATCTCCAGGGATCCCGTTGTCGTATGTCGGACCGGCGCCCAGGCAGAACCCGCGCCGTGGGGCGGGGGGCATGGCCAAGACGGTGGATACCCCCGCGCAATCGCCCTCGTGATGCCCCTGCCACGATGTGGCCCCGCCAATCTCGCGCGATGCGTTGTGGACACGTATAGTTTTCATCGTATGAGCCGTCGTCCACACAGTGTTTCTCCCCTCAGCAAGGCCCGACGCGTGGTGATCAAGGTCGGGTCGGCCTTGCTGGTCGACAGCCGCACGGGTCGGATCAACCGTGCGTGGCTCGAGACCCTGATCGAGGACCTGCTGGCGCTGCGCCGGCGCGATCAGCAGGTCATCCTGGTGTCCTCCGGCGCCATCGCGCTCGGCCGCCGCCAGCTGGCTTTGACCCATGGGCCGCTGCGCCTGGAGGAGAGCCAGGCCGCCGCGGCGGTCGGCCAGATCCGTCTGGCTCACGCCTACAAGGAACTGCTCGAGAGCCGGGCGGTCACCGTGGCCCAGGTGCTGCTCACCCTGGAGGACAGCGAACGCCGTCGCAGGTACCTCAATGCCCGGGCGACCCTCGAGACACTGTTATCCCTCGGGGCGCTGCCGGTCATCAACGAGAACGATACGGTGGCCACGACCGAAATCCGCTATGGCGACAATGACCGTCTGGCCGCCCGGGTGGCGCAGATGACGGGCGCGGATTGCCTGATTCTGTTGTCGGACGTCGATGGACTGTATACCGCCGATCCGAACAAGGACCCGGCGGCGCGCTTCATCGAGGAGGTCGATGACATCACACCGGAAATCGAGGCCATGGGCGGGCGCTCGGCCTCCGAGGTGGGCTCCGGAGGGATGACGACCAAGCTGCTCGCGGCCCGCATCGCCGTCTCGGCAGGCTGCCACATGTGCATTGCGGCGGGCCGCCACCAGCATCCGCTCAGGCGCATCGAGCAGGGCACCCGCTGTACCTGGTTTGCGCCCGCAGCGACACCGGTGACCGCACGCAAGCAGTGGATCGCCGGAACATTGCGCCCAGCCGGTGCGCTGACCATAGACGGCGGCGCGCTGCGCGCGCTGCTCAACGGCAGAAGCCTGCTGCCGGCAGGGGTGATTGCAACCCGCGGACAGTTCGAACGCGGCGATACCGTCAGCGTGCTGACGCCCGACGGTGCGGAGATCGCCCGTGGTATCGTCGCGTATTCGGACGGCGATGCGGCGCGGATCATGGGGCGTAAGTCAGCGGAAATCCAGGGGATCCTCGGATTCCGGGGTCGCGACGAACTGATCCATCGCGACGATCTCGTCCTGTTGGCCAAAGACATCCGGCACGTTGCCCTATGAGCACGCACAGCGATATTCCTCTCGGCGAGATCATGACGCAGTTGGGACGCAACGCCGCCAGCGCCGCATCGGTGCTGGCGCTGGCGTCCACGCAGATCAAGAACGCCGCGCTGGCTGCCGCCGCCGGCACGATCCGCGCCCGGGCGGGCGCAATCCTCCAGGCCAACGAGCATGATCTCGCGGCCGCGCGCGCCGCCGGGCTGGGCGCGGCTCTGCTCGACCGCCTGGCGCTGAGCGATGCGCGCGTCGAGTCGATGGCGCGGGGAATCGAGGACATCGTCGCGCTGCCGGACCCGATCGGTGTGACGGTCGCGGAGTGGCAACGGCCGAACGGGCTGAGGATCCAGCGGGTGAGGGTGCCGCTCGGCGTGATCGGCATCATCTACGAAAGCCGACCCAACGTGACGGCCGACGCCGGAGCACTCTGTCTGAAGTCCGGCAATGCCGTCATTCTGCGCGGCGGCTCGGAGAGCCGATATTCCAACGTCGCGATCCACGCCTGCCTGGCCGAGGGACTCGCCGCGGCGGGGCTGCCCGCCGGGTGCATACAGCTCGTGCCGACCACCGACCGGGCGGCGGTTGGCTATATGCTCGCGGGCATGACCGATTATCTGGATGTCATCGTGCCGCGCGGCGGCAAGAGCCTGGTGGCGCGCGTGCAGAAGGAGGCTCGTGTGCCGGTGATCGGCCACCTGGAGGGCAACTGCCATGTCTACATCGATCGGGATGCCGATGTGCGCATGGCGCAGACCATTGCGCTCAATGCGAAAATGCGCCGCACCGGAATCTGCGGCGCCGCGGAGACCCTGCTCCTCGACCGTGCCTGCGTCGATACGCACATGCGCCCGGTGGTGCGTGCGCTGCTCGATGCGGGTTGCGAAGTGCGTGGCGATACGATCGTGCAGACCGCTGATCAGCGGGTGCATCCGGCGAGCGAAGAGGACTGGCACACCGAATACCTGGACGCGATCATTGCCGCGCGCGTGGTCGACGGCGTGGATGGCGCGATCGCGCACATCGCTCAATACGGATCGGCGCACACCGAATCCATCGTCACGGAAAATCACGCCACGGCCGAGCGATTTCTGCAGCGGGTCGACAGCGCCATCGTGCTGCACAACGCCTCGACCCAGTTCGCAGATGGCGGGGAGTTCGGCATGGGCGCCGAGATCGGCATCTCCACCGACCGCTTCCATGCGCGCGGCCCGGTCGGTGTCGAGCAGCTGACGAGCTATAAGTACGTGGTGCGTGGCACCGGGCAGGTCAGGCCGTAGTCCGAGACGGCGATCGCGCCAGGCCTGCGAGACCACCCCGAAGCGAGAACACCTCGGCAGCGCCGCGGGCGCGCAGCTCGCGCGCGGCAGCACGGCTGCGCACCCCGGTGGCACAGACCAGAAGACACTTGTGCGTGAGAGGCTCGGCGGCACCGTACAGCAGCTCTCCCATCGGCACGCAGCGAATCGGTGCACCCGAGCCCGGTTGAACCGTGAGCTCCACGCGCTCGCGGATGTCGATGACATCGAAGCCCGCATCGAGCGCCGCTTCCAGCGAGTCGAACTCCATGTCGGTATCGCCGCTGGCCCCGATGGAGGACGGCGTGGCGTCGCGGGCCCGCCCATGATCCGGGCAATCGGACGCCCGCCGGGCCCGCACCCGCGTCACCGACAAGGTGAGCAGGTCGAGCATCAGCAACTCGTCGTCGAGCTGCCCGGGTAGATTCAGGAGCAGCTTCAGCGCCTCCAGCGCCTGCAGGGTGCCGAGTGTGCCCGGAACCGGTCCGAGGACACCCGCTTCGGCGCAGTTGCCGACGAGGCCATCGCGGGCCGCCTCCGGCCAGACGCAGCGCAGGCAGGCCCCGTCGCCCGGTCGGACCACCTGCAGCTGACCCTCATACTGGTAGACGCTCGCGAAGACCACGGGCTTGCCGAGGCGCACGCAGACATCGTTCAACACGAGTTTGCTGGCGATGCTGTCGGTGCAGTCGATGACCAGGTCATACGGCGCGACGATGGCGGGCGCGGTGCGCGCATCGACACGGACCGGGTGGAGGGTGAGTTCCACCTCGGGATTGAGCGAGCGCAGGTGCCGGGCCGCCAGTTCGACTTTGGGCCGTCCCACGTCCGCCAGGGTGTACAGCGGCTGACGGTGCAGGTTCGAAGCCTCCAGCCGGTCCTCGTCCGCCAGTCCCAGGCAGCCCACGCCGGCGGCCGCGAGATACGTCATCGCGGGTACGCCGAGTCCGCCGCAGCCGACGACCAGTACCGATGATCCCCGAAGCCTGGCCTGACCCGCGGCGCCGACTTCCTTCAGCGCCATCTGCCGCGAGTAATCCGGCACATTCGCTCCGACCGGCTCATGCTTCAGCTCATGCGCGGGCTCATGTTCATGCTCATGCGCGTGCTCGGCGCAGCGCTCGCAATTGACCCAGCCCGAGTCGCCGTTCTCGTAGTGCTCCTTCTTCCATATCGGGACGCGGTGTTTGACTTCATCGATGATGTAGCGGCAGGCCCGGAATGCCTCGTCCCGGTGGCCGGCGCTCACCCCCACCCACACTGCAATTTCGCCGATCGCGAGCGGGCCGATGCGGTGTTCGCAGGCCGCATGCTGCACACCGAAGCGGGTCACGGCCTCCGCGACGATGCGCTCGCCCTCCCGGATCGCCAGCGGCTCGAACGCTTCGTATTCCAGGCGTACCACACGCTGGCCGTCATTGTGGTCGCGGACCCAGCCTTCGAAACAGGTATAGCCGCCACAGGCTCCGTCCTCGAGGGAAGCGCGCAGGGCGGGGAGGTCCAGGGGTGCAGTGCGGAATCGAAAGGTCATCGGATCTCGCTCGGGCACGAGGGCTCAGGGGCGGCAAAGCAAGCGCTATCGTCCGAGGCCAAACAGTGCGAAAACTGGAGAAACATCAGAAACCTCCGTCACCCCCCGGCCACCGGCGGGATGAACACCACGGTGTCCCCCTCGGCAAGCGGTTGCGACCAGTCGCCGAACTCGGCGTTGATCGCGACGCGCAGAAGCTCGGGCGGCAGCGTGAACGGATAGCGGGCCTTGAGTTCCTGGTACAGCTCGCGCGGCGAGTTCGCGGTGGTCAGCAGCGATTCGGTGCTGCGGCCGGCCTGCTCGCGCAGCAGCGCGTAGTACTGCACCGCGATTCGTCTGGGGCGCGCCGCCGGCCGGTCCGATCCCAGGGCGCCGCTCGCTTCATGGAACTCTTCCGGGGTATTGATGTTCTTGAGCGAGGTGGGTTTCGGTTGATCGAGCAGCTCGACGTCCGAGCGGATCAGGAACTTGCGCGGGCAGTCGCGGCCCGCGGCTGCCGCAGCGGCCAGCTCGGTGTGGCTGACCGGTTCGTAAATCGCGCACAGCGGCTCCGGCAGGCCATCGTGACTCGATCGGTAGGCCGTGGCAGCCCGATGGGTCGCCCGAGAGGCAATCAGCCGCTCGAGCGTGGACTCGTCGAGAAAGGGCAGGTCGCACGCGAGCACGAGCCAGGCGGCTTGCGGATAACGGGTCTGGGCGGCGAGGATGCCTGCCAGGGGCCCGAGGTTACGCTCGAGATCCACGATCTGAGGGAAGCGCGCGCGAAGCGGGTCATCGCGCTGGTCGTCCCGAACGGATATGAACGCGTGCTCGACCCGGCCCCGGAGCAGCTCCATCGTCCATTCGAGCTGGCTGCGACCATGGTACTCGAGCGCCGCCTTGTCGCGGCGCATGCGGCTGCTGCGGCCACCGGCAAGGACCAGTCCATAAAGCGGCGCCACGGCCGCACGGGGGGCAGGAGACGGTGAGGTTGCCATGGCGCAGAGTTTAACCCGGAGCAGGCCCTCCGGGTGCAGTCCGGCGAAAGGTGTGCTTGCCGCCGGATTTCGCCAGCAGGCGCACGCCGGTGATCTCGATGTCGTGTGAGAGCGCCTTGCACATGTCGTAGAGGGTGAGTGCGGCGACCGTGGCGCCCGTCAGCGCCTCCATCTCGACGCCGGTGCGGTGATGGACCGCGACGCGGCAGCGCACCACGACCTCCCCGGCAGGCCGCTGCTCGATCTCGATCGAGCAGTGATCGAGACCCAGGGGATGGCAGAACGGGATGAGCTCGTGCGTGCGCTTGGCCGCCATGACGCCCGCGATGATCGCCGTATCGAACACCGGTCCCTTTTTCGTGCGATGTCCGCTGCGACGCAACGCCGAAGCAACCTCGCGCGGCAACCGGACCCGCGCTTCGGCGAGGGCTTCGCGGTGGGTGATGTCCTTGGTGCCGACATCCACCATCGTCGGGCGGTTGCCGCTGTCCAGGTGTGAAAAATCCTTGCGCGCCTTTGAGGCCATTCACAGGCTCCTAACCGCCGATGTAGAACATTTCGATCTTGCGCTCGTCGCTGTTCGCCGGTTGGGCCTGGCGCTGTTCGCTGTAGTGGTCTGAGCGCCCCCGCCATACGCCGCGCACCACCTGCAGCAGATCATCGTCGCTGGCGCCGCTGCGCAGCAGGTCGCGAAGCGCAGTGC
This sequence comes from Pseudomonadota bacterium, assembly GCA_021817875.1. Next base: position 7,613 of record JAKAFQ010000002.1, on the reverse strand, counting down.
CGTGCGTCGAGAACAGACAGGTATGCAGCACGCCGTCCGAGGAAAGCCGTGCCCGGCTGCAGCCGCCACAGAACGGCTGGGTGACCGACGAGATGAACCCGACTTCGCCCTGTCCATCGGTGAAGGCGTAGCGCTCGGCCACCTCGCCATGGTAGGCGCGCTCCAGGGGCTGCAGCGGCCAGCGTGCATGGATCCTCTCGACCAGTTCTTTGGAAGGCACGACGACATCCGCCCGCCAGTGGTTGCGGTTGCCGACGTCCATGTACTCGATGAAGCGCACGATCACGCCCGTGCCGCGAAATCTCTCCACCATGTCGAGCGCCGTGCCGTCGTTCACGCCACGCTGGATCACCGCGTTGACCTTGATCGGGCCGAGGCCGGCGCGGCGCGCGTGCTCGATGCCCGCCAGCACGTCCTCCAGCGCGCCAAATCCGCCGCTCAGACGCCTGAAGACCTCCGGATCGAGGCTGTCGAGGCTCACCGTGATGCGCTGCAGTCCCGCGGCGCGCAGCTCGAAGGCATACTTGGCGAGCAGTGCGCCATTGGTGGTGAGGGCGATATCCTCGATCCCCTCGATCGCCCACAGGTCGCCGATGAGATCGGTGAGATTGGGCCGCAGCAATGGCTCACCGCCGGTCAGGCGGAGCTTGCGCACGCCGAGGCGGGAGAACAGCCGGGCAAGGCGCGCGATCTCCTCGAACGACAACCGTTCGCGCGAGCCGAGGAAGCGGTATTTGTCGTGGAAGGTTTCCCGCGGCATGCAGTAAGGACAGCGGAAATTGCAGCGGTCCATGACCGAGATCCGCAGGTCCCGCAGTACACGGCCGCGCAGATCTCGATGCCCGGCGGCGCCCAGGGGAACGATGCTGCTGCTTGGGGCCATGTGACGCTTTACCACCTGTGGATGCGGATTGCCATCATCTGCCGGGAATCATCGGCTGTTCCGGGATCGCGTGACGATCGGCCCGGTGTGCCATCCCCGGATGCGATACCGCTCACCAGCGGTACAGGCAGGCCACGAATCCCCGAGGACAGGTGCGGGGTCCCGGAGGCAGCTCGAGGAAGCCGTCCGTGCCCGCGAGCGCCGTGAAGTCGCCCGAGCCGTTTGTGGGCCTGGGCCTGGCCCAACAATGTCCACCTTCGTCTGTTTCAAGACGGACGGGAAGAAAGACACTGAGGGGCACATCGACCGTGAACGGCTCGGCCAGAGCAATCCGCTCCGGGGCGCGCGCGCTCTGGCCCTGGCTGGCGGCGAGGGCAGGCAGAACGTATCGTGAGACGCAGACGGCCGTGGACACTGGGTTGCCCGGCAGCGCCAGGACAACGGCACCCGTTGCGGCAACCCCGAACCACAGGGGTTTGCCGGGACGCTGAGCCACCTTGTGAAACACGCAACGTACCCCGAGCGCCGCCAGCACTGTGGGCACCAGGTCGAGCTTGCCCATCGAGACCCCACCGCTCAGCACCAGGACATCGTGCGTCTCGAGGTGGAATTTCAGGCGGCGCGTCAGTTCCGCTTCGTCGTCGACGATATGGTCGTCGGCCACCCGCTGGAAGCCATGCAGCCGCAGCGATGCGGCGATCGCATACGCGTTCGAGCGGCGCACCTGGTGAGGCTCGATCGGCTCACCCGGCTCGATGAGTTCATTGCCCGTCGAAATGACCGCCAGCATCGGCTGACTGCTGACGCGGATCCGGGCCATGCCGGCCGCGGCGGCGATGGCGATCTCCGGCGGCCCGAGGCGGGTGCCGGCCGTGAGCATCAGTCTGCCCCGTGGGGCATCGCTGCCTTGCCGGTGGACGTTCTGCCAGGGCCGTACCACCACGTCTTCCTTGAGACACGCTTCGCGGCCCTGCACCGTGATCAGTTCGACCGGAACGACGCTGTCACAGCCCCCGGGCAGGGGCGTGCCGGTCATGACCTCGATGCACCCGTCGGCTGTATCCAGCCTGAGCGGCGCATCGCCGGCCATCTGAGTCGCCTGGATGCGGAATCGCCGCGTACCGCGGGCTACCTCCGCGCCGTCGAGCGCAATGCCGTCCATGGTGACGCGGTCGAAGGGTGGCTGATCGCGCTCGGCGAGAATCTCTTCCCGCAGCACTGCGCCGGCGCATTGCGCCAGCGGCAGCGACTCGACCGGCAGGCAGGTGAGGTGCTGCTCGATCAGTCGGTCGGCTTCGGCCGGAGTGAGCAACGGACGGCTCAGTTGGAGTGCTTGGAGTGTTTGGCCTCGTAGATCTTGACCTGGGCGTTGAACTGGTTCGCGACTGTCTGCAATTGATCGACGGCGGCGTTGTTCTTCTTGATCTCGATGTTTTCCATCTCGGCGATCTGCTTCTTGGTCAGTTTCGTGGCTGCCTTGGCGATGGCAGCGTCCTGTTGCCGCTTGATGCAGGCGAGATAGTGGTTCATCTGAGCGTTATAGGTCTGCACGGCCTTCTGGGCGCTGAGCATCTGCGCCATGGTGGCGACGCTGCCGTCGGGGATATGGCTCGGGGCCTGCGGATAGAGGCAGGCGGCATAGGTGGGCGACAGGACGAGAGCCGCCAGGCCGGCAGCGGCGAGAAGCGATTTCATGAAAATTCCTCTTGCGGGCGAAGCGGCTATCTTACTGGGTGAGCAGCAGTTCCGGCCACTGGCTGCGGCTGGCTTTTCGGCCCGGACCGCCGAGGCCGGGTGCGGGCGGGTCGCCGGCCGTGGGACCGGCGGGAGGGCGAGGCAGGACATGCGTCGGCCCCCATTACCCCGCTCCTGGGCCCGTTTCCAGGCTAAGATGGGACGCGGGCGCCGCGGGGCGCGTGCGATGAGGGGGAGCAGCGGGCGTAGAGGCGCGAGGCGCTCCGCCTGGCCTGCGAACGGGGTGGGGCTACGCATCAGGAGGCGGCCCCGACCGTCAGGCGGCCCGTCCTGCCTGCGCATGCGCCAGGGGATCCCGCAGGGAGTCCGACCAGAGGTAGCCATGCCGCCCGAGCCGCATCTGTCGCGCAATCTGCGCAACCGCCATATTCAGTTGATCGCGCTCGGCGGCACCATCGGGGTCGGGCTGTTTCTCGGCTCGGCCAGGGCCATCCGCCATGGAGGACCGGCGCTGCTGCTGAGCTACGCGGTCGGCGGCATCGCCATCTTCTTCATCATGCGGGCACTCGGGGAGCTGCTCGCCTACCGGCCGGTCGCCGGCGCCTTCGCATCCTACGCCGAGGAGTTCTGCGGCCCGTTCGCCGGCTTCGTCACCGGCTGGTCGTACTGGTTCATGTGGGTGGTGATGGCGATGGCGGAGCTCACCGCGATCGGCCTGTACGTGCGGTTCTGGGCACCATCGGTGCCGCAGTGGCTGCCGCCGCTGATCGTGCTGGCGGCGCTGTATGGCTCCAACCTGCTGGCGGTGCGGGCGTTCGGGGAACTCGAATTCTGGTTCGCGCTGGTCAAGATCGTGACCATCGTTGCACTGATCGTCGCGGGTGTGGCGGTGATCTCGTTTCACTTCGGAGCGCTCGGCGGCGGCGCCCGTTTCAGCAACCTCTGGTCGCACGGCGGCTTCATGCCATTCGGCGCTCTCGGAGTGCTGTTGACCCTGCAGATCGTGATGTTCGCCTACGCGGGCGTGGAACTGGTCGGTGTGACTGCCGGCGAGGCGGAGAATCCTTCCGTCGTGCTTCCACGGGCGACCAACGGCATCATCTTCCGCATCCTGCTCTTCTATGTCGGTGCGCTCGCGGTGATCATGGCACTGGTGCCGTGGAATCAGCTCAGCCCGGATGTCAGCCCCTTCGTCTTCGTGTTCGAGAAGCTCGGCATCCCGGCCGCGGCCAGCCTCATCAACGTGGTGGTCATCACGGCTGCGGCATCGTCCTGTAACAGCGGCCTGTTCAGCACCGGCAGGATGCTGTACACGCTGGCGCAGCGCGGCCAGGCGCCGCGGGTCTTCGCCGCGCTCGGCCGGGGGCAGGTTCCCGCGGCGGGCATCCATGCCTCGGCGGCCGTCATGCTGATCGCAGTGTTTCTCAATTACGTGGTCCCCAAGGAGGTATTTACCTGGGTGACCAGCGTGACGCTGATCGGCACCCTGTGGACCTGGGGCATCATCATGATTTCCCACCTCGGATATCGGCGTGCGGTGCGCGAAGGCCGTGTGGCGGCATCGACCTTCCGGATGCCGGGGGCGCCGGTGACGAACTGGATCGTGGTGGCTTTCCTGCTGTTCGTGACGGCGATGCTGTCGCTCGATCCGGGTACGCGGGTGGCGCTGTACGTCGCGCCCGCGTGGTTCGGTGTGCTGGCGCTGGGCTATGTGCGCGCGAGGCGGCAGGAGGAACCCGCGCCTGCGGCCTGATAAGATACCGGCACGATGCGCCCGTAGCTCAGTTGGATAGAGTACCTGGCTTCGAACCAGGTGGTCGGGGGTTCGAATCCCTCCGGGCGCGCCAACTCAAAGGATGGGACTGCCGAGCCAGTGGTCGTCGGGGGTTCGACAAAATCGCCTGGAGCGATTTTGAATGGCGCGCAGCGCCGGCGCCGCAGGGGCGAGAAGTGACGTAGATTCAGTAGCCGTACTCGTGGAGTGTCCTGATCGCGGCAACCTTCCCGTCGACGAAGCGGACGCTCATCATGAGCTTGCCCGGTCCCCGGTTGTAGGTCCAGGTGTCGACGGGGATCTCGGCACCCACCGAGTGCGACTGGCTGGCCTGGCGACCGCCCACCCGTACGGTGGTGGCACTCACCTTGAAGCCGCGCTGTACCAGCGCCGGGCGGCCGCAATAAGCGCTCACCGCCGCCATGGACTCGCCGCGCATGATGAGCCTGTTGCCACAACGCATGGTGTCGCACCACGCAGGATGCGCCACCATGAGACAGAGAGCGGCGGGAACAAATGCTTTCGATCTCGGGTATCGTGCCATGGCATTCCCCGCTCGTGAGCCGCACGCGCGCATCCGCATCGTCCGGCCTGGGATGATCCCGGGCGCTGCGTGGGCAGGCCATCGCACCTTCACGGCTGCGCGCCTCAGGCCCGGCGGTGCGGACAAGACGCCAGAGTGTAGCACCTGCGGGCCGGCGGGCTGTGCGGCCGGGGTGGCGATTCTGCGCCTGCGGCCTATGGGCTATCGGGCAAGGCTTGCGGCAGCGGGCGGTGAACCATGAGCACCGAAATCGCGCAGGATGCGAGGCGCGCGTGCGCATCGTCCGCCCGACTGGTCAGAACGATCGGCACGCGCGCACCGAGCACCACGCCGGCCAGCCGCGCATCGGCGAGATATTCCAGCTGCTTGGCGAGCATGTTGCCGGCCTCGATGTCGGGAACGACCAGGATATCGGCGCGGCCGGCGACGGTTGATACGATGTTCTTGGTCGCGGCGGCCTCGCTCGAGACCGCATTGTCGAACCCGAACGGCCCATCGACCACGCCGCCGGTGATCTGGCCCCGGTCCGCCATTTTGCACAGAGCGGCCGCCTCGATCGTCGATTTGATCCGGGAAGTCACCAGTTCCACCGCCGAGAGGATCGCTACGCGCGGCGTCTGCACACCGAGTGCCCGGGCAAGATCGATCGCGTTCTGAACGATGTCGCGCTTGTCTTCGAGCGAAGGATAGATATTGACGGCCGCGTCGGTGATGAACAGCAGCCGTGGGTACCGGGCGGTCTCGATCACGAACACATGGCTGATGTGGCGGGCGGTGCGCAGGCCGTGTTCCGGGTCCACGACCGGGTGCATCAGCTCTTCGGTGTGCAGCGCACCCTTCATCAAGGCGTCGACTTTGCCGGAACGGACCATGGAGATGGCCTGAACGACGCTTGGGGCGCCCTGCCCGGCGGCGACCAGAGGGTAGGCAGACAGATCGACCCCGGCCGCCCGGGCGGCCTCGCGGATTTTCGTCTCGGGGCCCACCAGGACAGGAACGATCAACCCCTCGCGGGCCGCTTCGACGGCACCCAACAGCGAGACCGCGTCGGTCGGGCAGATCACCGCCATACGCAACGGGGCGCACCGGCGTGCCGAGTCGATCAACTGCTGCAGGCGGCGAGGCGCCGTGGACGAGTCGGCGCCGCCCTCGGGGGGCTCAGTCCTGCCGGGCTCGCGGGGCGCTTCCACGGGGAGGATGTCCCTTGGGCATGATGGTCGCAGCGTGCGTATCCGTACTGCCACCGGCAATCCGTACTATCCCTGGGGCGACCCGCACGACGGGGGCTCAGCTTGGCCGGGCCGACCCTGGGCGGGCGGGCCCGGCAGGCGGATCCGTCGGGTCCGGATCGTGCACAATAGCAGTTTTGCGCGGCCATAACGGCAAACCATGGCGAAATCGGGCAACTCCTCCCCGGCAGACAGACGCTTCCTCGACGTGAGCCTGCGCGATGTGTCGCTCAGCCGAGGTGGGCGGCTCGTGCTCGACGGGGTGAGCTGGATGATCCGGCCCGGCGAGCGATGGGTGCTCGCCGGTGCGAACGGGGCTGGCAAGACTCAGTTGCTGAAGCTGGTTGCGGGCGCCGTCTGGCCGACGCCGGGCCGTGACGCGCGACAGTACCGTTGGAAGGGTGAAGTGTGGCGGACTCCGCGGGAAGTGCAGGATGAAATCGGCTATCTGGGGCCGGAGCGCCAGGACAAGTATGAGCGCTACGGCTGGAACCACACCGCCGAGGAGGTGGTCGGCACCGGTCTGTTCCGCACCGACATCCCGCTCGAGATGCCGAAGGCGGCCGATCGGCAGCGCGTCGCGGCGATGCTGCGCCGGCTGCGGATCGAGCCGCTCGGATCGCGGCGCTTCCTCACCTTGTCCTACGGCGAGCGGCGTCTGACCCTGCTGGCGCGGACCCTGATCTCCCGCCCGAAGCTGCTGCTGCTCGATGAGCTGTTGAATGGCCTCGACGATGCCAATCGGGAACGCGCGCTGCGATGGTTGGAAAGCACCGCTCGCTCACGCCTGCCCTGGGTGCTGTCCACCCACCGGGCCGAGGATGTGCCGTCCTCGGCCACCCACGCCCTGGTGCTCGAGCACGGCCGCGTGAGGTATCGCGGTGCCCTGCGCGGTGTCCCCCTCGAGCGGTGGCTGGGGGCGAGGGGTGCTCACACGGGGCGATCGCGCACGGCCGCCAAGGGTGGCGCCCCGGCGCGGACCGCCGGGGGCAGGCAGCGTACCCGCCGAGCGCGGCTTCCCGGCGTGGTGCTGGTGCGCCTGAGCAATGCCAGCATTCATCTCGACGGGCACGCGGCTCTGCACGATATATCGTTGACGGTCCGCTCAGGGGAGTGCTGGGTGGTGCACGGGCACAATGGCGCCGGCAAAACCACGCTGGTGAGGACGCTCTATGGGGATCACGGCGTCGCGGCTGGAGGACGCATCGAGCGCGCCGGTATCCGTCCCGGCGTACCCTTGCAGCAGTTCAAGCGGCGCGTCGGGCTGGTCGCCCCGCATCTGCAGACCGACCTGCCGCAGGACCTGTCGGTCAGCGAGCTCGTGCAGTCTGGCCGGTATGCGAGCGTCGGCCTGAACGAGCCGCCGACCGCGGCCGACCGCACGGCGGCGCGCCGCGCACTGGCGGTGTTCGGCCTGCAGACGCTCGCGACACGCACGCTCCGGGAGCTGTCCTACGGACAGCTGCGCAGAGTGCTGTTTGCCCAGAT